>JAFEAQ010000012.1 GCA_018266295.1 Bdellovibrionales bacterium
GCCAGCAGCAACAAGAGACGATGACAATCGAACAAGGTGATGTTTTTGAAGAAACCACCGCCGGGTACTTCTTGAATGTGACAAAATACCCGATGATCATTGATCGCGTCAGAGTCAACAGAGGAAAGCAATACAGGGAACTCACGAAGTACGTCCCCGATGTCCCCATGGATTAAACCGCCTGTTCAAAGATTTTTTTATTGTTGATACAAGAGAGGGGAGGCAAAGGTACCAAAGTGGCCTGAGATGATATCAAGAGACAGAGTCATGGTCCAGTGACCACCGCGAAATGGTACGGGTTCTCCAGTTGGAGTAAGAAGACGAACGGTGAGTGTATCGAGTGTGGTTTCCGATGGGTTGAAGAAAAAAAGCTGTTTTGCAAAATCTTTGTTTGTCCAGACATTGTAATGAGAAGCGTTTTCATCGAGTGAGATGATTGCTTGTGTCCCCGTGTTTGTGAGATCGTTGAAACACTGATGCCAGCCTTTTCCAAAATCAAGATGAATGACATGAAGAGGCTGAAGATCGACGTGGTACCCGAGGTGATCTCTTGAAAATGCCTGGCCGATAATCTTTTGAGAGAACCCGATCAGGGTGTAAACATTGTTTCTGATTTTTTCTCTCGGGATGGAGACATCAAAGGGGAGAAATCTAAATGTCCAGCCAGGATCCGGATCCGTGATTTGGAAAAAAAGATAACCGGATTCTGTATCAAACGTGACTGTCCAAACGATTGGTGTGTCTGCGTTGAGACGATCTTGAAGTCGAGTCGCGAGCCTTGTTCCTGTTGTTACTGGATAGCCAGTGTCTTCAAGCCAAACATCGTATTGACTGGTGACGTTGAACCCGTCGCGAAGTTCCACTCTGATGTACTCGTTGTAAAAACTCCTATCAATGGCAGACCACGTGTTTGGGATAACGATGCTGTCAACCGAAATGGCGTTCACCGCCTTGATTGGATTCGGGAGACGTTTTCTGTATGTGTGAGGATTTTTGGTCGGGAATTCATCACTGTTTTGACTATCAATAGTCAATTTGATGATCGAGTCACTATCCCGATGTGAAAACCTTTGTGAGACAGACATGTTTTGACCGAAAGAGAAAAAAAAAATGGTATTTTTTTTCCTCTTTGGAAGATGAGTCGAGCAAGTCGGTCGCGTACGACCCGCGAGGAGGCGGCGGTCATTTCTGGTTCTATCATGGGAGACAACAATGGTGACGACCCTTTGTCGGCACACGTGTCTTCAATGAACCTTCTCAGGAACCGTAAGATTGTTACAAACATCAACGGGAGAAACACCGCGTTTCCAGAATCAAACTATCAGCATGGTCTTGAAGGAGTAAAAGACTCTATCATTCGTCCTTACACGAACGTCGATCCTCTTGGTTTTCGTAACACAAACTCCTTTTTCGACGTCGAGTTTAGTCAGTTTGACGGGATGTTTTTTGAAGATGTCGTGATGGTCATGACAATCCGCAACAACTCGGCGACTGGGCTCACGTTGATGGAACCTTGGTGGTATTTCAATCGCATTGTCGCACTCCCCAATGGTTCAGGTGAAGACTTTGAGTTCTACCCAAATCACATGGACTATATCATCAAGAACTTTTGTGAAGACCATGTGATGGACGCATCACTTCACGGGTATCACGATCATAGCATGCGTCAAAGAAAGTTTTTTCCAAAAAGCGAAAGCAAGCTCTATGAGACAGTACCGGCGTTCAGCGTCAATTTTACACCAGCTTCTCTCTCGGCTCCTGCTTATCTTTCAAGAAGCCAGTTGCTTTACATCCCCCCATTGGGCGTCAAAGAAATTCGTTTCAGTATGATGTGGCATCCGATGTTTCACAAGTCGCTTTGTCTTGATGCATGGCTTGGACCGAGGTCTTCAAACACACCGAGGTTGAGATATTACCTTGCGTCAGGACCCCAGATGTTCCATCTCAATGACACGAGTTTTTCTGTGCCTTATCAACAAGCATTGGAAACCGCGCGAACCAGCGGGCAGATTGTTCTGGAAAACGTACAGTTTGAGTGCAGGCTTTCCTTCCCTAAGAGTGGTCTTCTCAGATCCCTTTCATTGAAACAGAACAGGAACCAAGGATTTAAATTCTTGTTGCCACAGCGTCACGAACAACCACTGGTTGTCACTACTGGTCAAATGATCGTCCAAACAGCGAATCTTTCATCAATCGCCGGTGATAACGCATACCTTTTGATCGAAATCAGACCGCCTGATTATCTCACAGCGATGGGAAAACAGTTTGACAGAATCGAGATTCGAGAAATCACGCTTCTCAAACCTGATGGACAACCAGTCGATTACACCGATAAGGATGCTCGTCTTCTCGCGGATCAAGTCGAGAAACATGATATGCAATCGACGAACCGCTACTTTGAATTTATGTCAAGAGATTACGGACAGTGGCAAGCAGAAGCTCCAAAAGGCAGAGGTGCAATCATTGGGAATACAGGTGATTTGAGACCCAATCAACTCGATACACCTGATGGTGAAATCCGAAGAGCGGTGATTTTTTCACTCAGTCGAAACATCGGCGCTGATCACAACGGGTCAAACAACGGACTTGGTGAATTCAACAACAATTGGAAGTTGAGAATTCTTCCTGGTGTTGGTTATGATGGACAGCCGCTTGCAGCAGTTCCATGCACGCTTGTCGTGACAGCATACAGAAGCTGTCGCGTTGAAATCGATTCGAACGGCGTCTGGGAAACAATCCGTCTTGGTGCAGATCGTCGTTAAACACACTCGTCTCTATCATCTCTTTCTCCCTTTTCCATCTTTTCTTTCCCTCTTCTCTATTACTTTTTTTTCGCTTCTTTGCTATCACACGTCTTCATGGTTTCAAATAAAGACCATTGGAGAAAACCAGGCAATAGCAAGGGGGGACTACGAGATGCGTCACAGGGGAAGAAGGTGTTGCCGGCGACGGAAACGGGGGACCGCGACTCGATGGCACAGAGGAGGAAGCAGGGGTTTTTTCGTGAATTCGCCAGTGAGACATTCGCCAGTGCCGAGAAGCGTTGGACATCGGGTCGGCGTTTTTCTGCGGTCGCTGAAATTGTGGACTCGCCTTGGAGACTTCAAATTGACGCGGTCAGGACGGCGTCGCGAGCCATCGGGAACCGGATCAGTACCGACACCAAGCGCGTCGCACGCGGTGCCCTGAACGCTGGAACAAGAATCGCAAAAGATGTTGCACCAATTGCCATCGGAGGATCCGCGATTATCGGTATCGCGGTTATCGGATCATTGATCCTGGTGTTGAAAATCACGAAAACAGGGTCCTCGTTGATTGATAAAGTTGTTTAAACAAGTCCCAAAAACACGGAACCTGTTGTTTTTTTTTTCCCACTTATCGAACTATTTTTTTCCTTCTCGTTTGAGACAAGTCAAGATGGCATCAACGAGCCATGTGACTATGGCAGAGAGAAGTGCTATCACAGGCGCTGTATCTGCTGCGTATTTCACGTTTTATGGAACATCACTGAGTTTCGCCGCGACGGAAGGCGCACATCTTGCGATTTCACGAGCTATTTCAGAGGCCATGCTTGAAGGAATCATCGAAGCTGTCGAGAGGTTTATTCCATCTTTCGCCCTTCATCTCGCTGACTCTGTCAGGGTTGATTTGGCATGCGGAATTGTCACATCTACCGTCAACACCATCATGGGAAGATTTACAGGGTACAACGCACTTGATGATCGATCCACTGGTGGTTTTTTGAGAAGTGTTGTTTACAACACAGCATTCTCAACGGCGGCGGATTTCATCATGAGTTTCAAGAAACTGATCCATTGAGAAGGGGGATGGCTCTCGATGAATAAAAAGTTCTTACCAGCTTTAACAGCGATAATTCTTTATTGTCTTTTTCTTGGTCTGCCACGTCTGTTTCCCGTTCTTCTGTGAGACCTCTGATGTCGCGGGACGAGAACAAGTCCATCGACAGGGTCATCCAATGAATCTGGATCAGGCTCATCATCGTGTTCAAGGACTGACGATGGAGACAATGAATAGAGACGGTCACGAACATCCCGCAACCCCGTCTCCAATGTCCGCGGAGGATCCAAAAGACCCCGTGGACAATCAGTGTTCAACTGATAAAGATGGTGATACATCCCAGGTTGATAATCATCTTCTTCACCGGCAGAGAGTGGCGTCAATGGGATGTCGCGAAGGAGGTCTTCTGTTTCAACAGCGTCCTGTTCGAGACGAGAGAAGTGAGTTGAGGGTATACCGCGTCGATTTTAATTCTTTACTCACTGCTTCGCTATCACAGAGAGGTTGTCCTGGGTTCTCGAGATCAACGGGATTCCTATCAGGTTGAGAGTTTCCTCCACTGATATCACTCCCATTATCTGCACATGCCTGGCCGTATCGTCAGTCGCCTTTGCTTCATACTGGTTTTTTTCATGACAATAAAACACAAACGCTTTCACTCGCATCCACTGGTATGGCGTATTTTGACATGATATCTCGTCTGATCTGTTCCGCTCGCTGTCTAAGCTTGGTCTTAAAGTCCATACCAGCCTCGATTCTCTTTTTGCGCTGGAAAGACGCCATTGAAGCGATCGTCACGAGAGAAAGAGTGGTGAAGGGTCTGTTTTCAAGATCGATCGCGGAAGGGAGTTTCTTTCGACAAATCGCCTTGATACATGTCGTGACCCATCGATCATCCACGATGTAATCAGAGAATCCATCATAGTCATACCGACAAAGGTGGGCGACGTCTTCAATCATACCACCGTAAAACTTTGTTATCCCCATCGCGATTGTATCACAATCGTCTTTATCGAGGATTGGTGCGTCTGCCTCGAAACCTTCACGTGTAGTACTTTGTCTCAAGGGGGATGGTGATGTGCGCACTGGGTTGGGCTCTCCACCAATTCGAGATGAACGCAGTGATTCTGCTCTGTTGAGAATCTCGTTTTCCCTCGCGTCAGACAGTGTGCTTGTAGCATCATTCAGTCTTTCTGTTCTTTTTGAGATCTCGAGAAGTCTGTTTCGCAAGGCGTTTGCATCCATCGTCACGAGTCACTTCTGAAAAATGACAAAAGAAAAAACACGCGAGGAAAAAAAAAAACATTTCAACAACTCAGCGACGAAGAAGGATGGCATCGTTCATCAAGGGGGCTATGTCGGCGATGAAAGATTTTGTCTCCTACACAAAGTCGAGGATTGAGGTCGC
>JAFEAQ010000013.1 GCA_018266295.1 Bdellovibrionales bacterium
GGTGAGAGTTTCAGTTTTTCAGTGATGTGCGATGAGACTTACGTGTTCGCCCAGTCGCTTACTTCGCGTGGGCCATCCGTCCGTGAGAACGGGGCTGTCCGACCATCGTGGTCGGCCAGGCGAGGTATGTGGGAAGGCGATTTAAATATTTTTTGGGATAGGTGAAAAGGTATCAGGTCGCTTTTCTGGATCAGATCTTGTTGGTTTGATATGAAGCTCGTTGGGATTCATTCCTTGCGTGCCGAGGTGGCGTACTTCAAGGATTTGGAGTGATATTTATTCGATCCGTTCAAGGGAAGGCTCGAGGAGGGCCGAACCTGCGAACTTGCTGTTGGGGTTCGGAGGGGGAGAAGGACGGCGTGGCTCTGTGGATAACTGGACTTAGGTCGGATCATTTTGAACGGACGTTTCAAAGTTTTGATTTAAACGTTCGTTTGAAATAGCCTGTGGACCTATGCTCGAAATAGCAAAACGGACATCGCAGGATCTGAGCGCGCGCGAATGGCTTTTACAAGTCGCCGCAAAGCTTTTTGCTGAAAAGGGGCTTGAAGGCACCAGTGTTCGCGACATCGCAAAAGTCGCTGGTTTAAATCTCAGTCTCGTCAGCTATTACTTCGGCGGTAAAGAGGGACTTTATCGCGAGATCATTCAGAACTTCGCGCTGACGATCAAAAGCGAAGTTGAAAAAATCATCCGTATCTCGGAAGCAGAAGAAACTTCAAAGGAAAATCTCGAGAAGGTTTTCATGATGATGGTTTCAAGCTTTTCCGAGATTCGCTCCGTCTATCCATATCATGGCATTATTTTGCAGCGTGAACGCCTGACGGGGCTGCCGTTTGCCCGGGATATTTACGAAACGACGTTTACTCCCATCGGTCAGAGTTTAGTGAAGCTCATCGGAAAGGCTCAAGTGAAGGGGCTTGTGCGCAAAGACCTCAATCCATTGCTGATCTTTATTTTTCTTCAGGAGTCCATTCTTGGCTTTCACAATATTATGAACTGTCAGCTTGAGATGATGCAGTCGCCAATGAGTCATGCGCAAAATTTTAAAGATTTTCAAAAACAATTAGTTACTATTTTCGTTCAAGGGATCTTCATATGAAAAAGCACAAATACGCCCTTCTTATGAGCTTGGCTTTCGCACACCTGAGTGCCTCAGCGATGACTCTCGAGCAATATCTCGCGGAAGTGCAAAAACGTAATAAAGACTTTCAAGCCTATACGACATCGGAAGAGGCGGCGGAGGATCGCCGTGAAGCCGGTGATCTGGGGCTTTCTCCAGTGCTTACGATGGCTGGCGGCTACCTCAGCGATGAAGCTCAGCCCCAGACAATCGGTTCAAAAATCGTCTCAAGACAATATAGCCTCGGTGTTGCAAAAGAATTCTCTTCCGGAACAAAAGCGTCTGTGACTGGAAACGTTCAGCAAACGCAGATTCGTGATGTGCCAACCGGGTATGAGAAGTTTGCCAACTATTCCGCATCCAGTCTGGGCGTGTCTTTGAGTCAGTCTTTGTGGAAAAATTTTTTCGGAAATGGCACGCGCCTTCGCCAAGAGCGCCAAGCAGCTGCAGCTACCTATGAAAAACAAGGTTACAGCCTTCAGCAGCGTCAAATCTTGATTGATGCAGAGATGGCATATTGGGATTACCTCTATCAACAGGAGGAACTCAAATCCCGCATGGAATCGCTGGAGCGTGCGAAGAAAATTGAAACCTGGTTAAAGCGCCGTTTCGCAGATGGGATCAATGATAAAGCGGATTTCCTCAATGGCCAGGCATTGACGGCTTCTCGCCAGTTGCTTTTGGATTCCACCCGTGACCAAGCTGTATCTGCTGAGAAAAACCTGCGTCTCTATTTGGAAATGGATGATAAAGAAAAAACTCCGAGCCTGGAATCGGATTTTAAAAAGCCGCGCGACATCCGCGCTTTGGTGGGCGGCAACGCCGGCCGCGTCGTTCGTTTAGACGCCTACTTGGCGGCACTGGATGCCAAGACCAAGGAGCTTGGAGCTAAAGAAGCAAAAGATCAATTGCGTCCTGATCTCGTTCTTTCCGGTTCATACAACACGAATTCGAATATTCAAGACAGCCCCGCATCTGCTTTAAATAAGATCTCGAATTTGGATATTCCAACGGCAAAAGTGGGTTTGAATTTTACCTATATTTTCGATACAGACGCAAAGGTTTCGCAAGAGGCTCTTTACCGCAAAGAAGCTCTCGCGGCCCAACTTAAGAGCGAAAGAAAGATGCTTGAAAGTGAAGTGTCCTGGGGAGAGCTTCTTCGCCGTTACGGTGAAATGTTAAAGCAGATCGATACTGCCGAACGCATTAGTCAATTGCAGACGAGCAAAGCAAAGGAGCAGTCCTTAAAACTGAGCCGTGGCCGCGCCGTCACCTCGGATGTCGTG
Organism: Bdellovibrionales bacterium; assembly: GCA_018266295.1. Lineage (NCBI taxonomy): Bacteria > Pseudomonadati > Bdellovibrionota > Bdellovibrionia > Bdellovibrionales > Bdellovibrionales bacterium. The sequence continues at coordinate 2,410 of JAFEAQ010000013.1, forward strand.
AATTCGGAAGAAGATGCGGCGAATTCGATTTTGACTTTGAATCGCTTGCGTTCAGAAGCGCGAAAAATGGAAGCCCAAAGCAGACTTTTTATCCGGTTGAATGAGTAATAGAAAGCGGAGCTATCAATGAATTTATCATCACTCTCAATTAAACGACCGATTTTCATCTCCTGCGTGGTTTCACTTATGTTGATCCTCGGGGTGATTTGTCTTAATAAAATGCCGGTGGATCTCTTTCCGGATGTGACATTTCCGATTGTTGCGATTCAAGTAACCTATCCAGGCGCTTCGCCGATTGATATGGAAAAACAAGTTTCCAAGCTGATCGAAGATGAGCTTGGCAGTTTGTCCGGTCTAAAAACCATGACGTCGAATAACCTGGATTCGGTGGCGATGATCATCCTAGAGTTCCGTCTAGGGACGGATGTGAAGGATGCCGAGCAACAGGTTAGAAATCGTCTTGGCAATATCCGCAGAAATCTTCCAAATGATATCTATGAACCGGTCATTTTCCGTTTTGACCCTGCCGATCAGCCGGTAATTACCCTTGCGTTTACGTCAAAACTCCCTGCGGGAGAGGCATATGACGTAGCCAACGAGCTCATCAAACCTCAGTTTGAGCGCCTCAGTGATATCGGTAAGGTGGATGTGGTCGGCGGCCGTAAGACTGAGATTCAAGTCTTGATCGACAAAAAGAAAATCCAAGACCGTCAGATCTCGATGTTACAGATTTCAAAGCGTGTTGAAGAAACTTCGAAAGATATTCCCATCGGTAAAGTTGAAAATCCGATTAAAGAACTTCTGATGAGAACCATCGGGGAGTTTTCGTCTTTAGATGAAATCAAGAACGTCAACGTGAACTTTGTCGGTTCTGACCGTGCTGTGCTACTTAAAGATGTCGGTCGTGTTGAAAAAGGTCTTGAAGATCAAAAGACGATGGCCAGTATCAAAGGCTCGCCGGCGTTGCTTTTGCAGGTTTATAAGCAGTCAGGCTCTAACACGGTGGCAGTCACCGATGCCGTTAAAAAGAGTCTTGAGAAGGTCAATAAATATCTCACAGACAAAAAGATCGATGCTCATGTGCAAGTGGTTCGTGATATGTCCCGTCCGATTCGCCTGAATGTGGTGGACGTGAACGAGTCGATCCTCATCGGTATTTTCTTGTGCGTCGTCGTGGTGTTCTTCTTCTTGGGGTCTGGTCGATCGACTTTTATTACGGGCATGGCGCTTCCGAACTCGCTCCTTGGCGGTTTTGTTGTGATGTATGCCATGGGATTCTCGATTAACATGATGACGCTCTTGGCGCTTTCGTTGGCGGTCGGTCTTTTGATCGATGACGCGATCGTGGTGCGTGAGAATATTTTCCGTCACATGGAGATGGGAAAAGATCCGAAGACGGCCGCTCTCGAAGGAACGACCGAGGTTGCTCAAGCCGTTGTTGCAACAACTTTGGTTGTGATCGCGGTTTTCGGTCCGATTTCATTCCTGTCGGGGATTATCGGTCAGTTCTTTAAACAGTTCGGCCTGACAATCGTGTTTACGATGCTGATTTCGTTGTTTGACGCCTTTACGGTGGCACCAATGTTGTCAGCTTATATGGCATCGCCAGCGGAGCATGATAAAGGAAATGGTTTTATCGCAAGAATTCTAAAAGCGTTTGATCGCTTCCAGACAGGGCTTGAAAATACCTATGAGCGTTTGTTGGAAAAAACTCTGAAGTTTCCAAAAACAGTTCTGTTCTTGGGATTCTTGATCTTTGTGGCGAGTATGATGACAGTGCCGTTCATTCCTAAGACATTCTTGCCTCAGGCCGATAACGGTGAGTTCGGTGTGACTATTGAAATGCCGGTGGGAACTTCTTTGCAAGGAACCGCTGACTTCACCAAAGGAATCGAGGACATTCTGAATGCCGATCCGGCTGTGGATATGGTTTTGACAACCGTCGGCTCAAACAATGGAGAGGCTAATAAGGCCAACCTGTTTGTTCGTTTGGTTGAAAGAAAACTGCGTTCTATGACCACCACTCAAATGAAAACAACGATTCGCGAGAAGCTAAAGTCTTTTAATGAAAAAGCAGTTGTTGAGATCGGTGATATCGATGCCGTGAATAGCGGTCAGAAGCCGTTTAATCTGAATATCACGGGCGATAATCTTGAAGAGCTTTCGGCATACGCAAATAAACTTAAAGAACGTATTCGTAAAATTCCAGGTCTTGTCGATGTGGATACGAATTTCCGCTCGGGAAAACCGGAGTTCCATGTGGTCTTTGATCGTGAGAAGTCCGAGCATCTCGGTGTTTCAACCGTCATGGCGGGGGCAGAGCTTCGTAACCGCACGGAAGGTAACGAAGCGGCGGTTTTCCGCGATAAAGGGATTGAATACAAAGTCCGTGTTCGTTTCGATGAACAATATCGCGATTTGCGCAGTCAGTTTAATACGACCCTCGTGCCGAATGCGAATAACAATATGATTCCACTTAATCGTATTGCAAAAGCGGAAGATACTCTGGGTTATTCACAGATCAACCGTCAGAACAAGAGCCGTTTCATTAACATCGGCGCAAACTTGGGGCCAACAGGATCTTTGGGTACGGTGTCTGAAGAAGTACAAAAGATCGTAAAGGATGAAATGCCGCCGCCTCCAGGAATCGATTACCGATTCCAAGGACAAGCAGAGGATTTTCAAGATTTGATCTCAAGCATGTTGCTTGCGATCTTCTTGGGCGTTCTTTTCATTTACTTGGTGTTGTCATCGCTGTACGAAAGTTTCGTAACGCCGTTTACGATCCTTCTTGCGTTGCCGCTGGCGATGTGTGGAGCGATGGTTGCGCTCCTGGTGTTTGGCAAGAGTATCGATATCTTCTCGTTGATCGGTATCGTTCTTCTCTTGGGAGTTGTGGCAAAGAATTCCATCTTGCTTGTGGATTACACCAAGCAAATGGAACAAGCGGGACATCCACGTAACGAGGCGATCATTAAGGCCTGCCGTACGCGCCTTCGTCCTATCTTGATGACGTCACTAGCATTGATCTCGGGGATGATTCCGATCGCAATTGGTTTGAATGAAGCCAGTGCGATGAGAACATCCATGGGGATTGCGATCATTGGTGGATTGATCAGTTCGACGCTATTGACCTTGCTCATCGTTCCTGCGGCTTACGGATTCGTGGATAACTTCCGGATGGCTGCCGGTAGGTTCTTCCGCCGCTTCGGCGGACATACCAAAAAAGAATTCGAGAAAGCATAAAATAAGAGCGGGGAAACCCGCTCTTATTCTTTTTCCGTTTTGAGAGTGTCGATCGCTCTTTTAACTTTTCCAGGACGGCCGCTGTCAATTCCCGATATACTGATCTGTGCTAGAAGTGTGAGGCTCCGGTGTTTTTGCGTCTTTAAAACACTCAACATACTGTCTTTCACTGCGGAACTAAGATTGGGGTCTATCCCAAGTTCATCGAGGGCTTCGATCGCCGTGACACGCAGGCCTGCTTCAAAGCTCTGCCTCATCTGATCGGCAGAGTGAGGATCTTGAGAAATCGCCACAGGCATAGGAGCCGTCGCTATGGCGGTGAGGGCCGGTAGGGCGGCAGGCCCCATCTGGGTGAGCGTATACAGAGCTTTTCTGCGGGCCTCTTGGGATTGAGACTCGTCACGCACCATCTGCGAGAGCTGTTCTAATTCTGCCGAGGGTGTTGCACTTATTTTTTTGGACAAAGGTGTTTGCTGCGCACTTTGCTGAGGCGATGGTGTCACTGCTGTTTCCGTGGTGGAAACACTCTGTGATTTTGCATAAAACTGATAGATAACTCCGCCAATAACTGCCAGAGCAAGGATCCCAAGAAAGCATTTTTTCATGGGCGTGGTTCTATCATAAAAACGTCATAAATGCCCCGGAAAGACCTGATCTCATCGATTTTTCTATGGAAGTAACTCCAATCGTCGCGCTCAGAGATGTGTGACCAAATAGATTCGATTTCATCTATCAGCAGAGTGCAAGGCTTTCCGTTGGTAAAGTATGGATGAGATACAAGGGACGTATTGGCCGTTTCAAAGTCGGCAAGCTGGGTTTTAAATTTTTCAAAATCCTCACCTTTATAGAAGTCCTTTTGCGGAGAGGTTTGCCAGCGCGGAGACATGATCCCGCCGAAGAAGTCAAAGAATGTCTGCTCGTAAAGAGCTGGGCTTGATTCTAAAAACGTATAGAAATTTTTTAAAAGCTCACTATCAGCCTCTGCGCCGCGCGATTTGAGGTTGAGGCGAGTCAAGAAAAGGCGTTGCACATGAGCATTGAATTCATCGGCAAACTCTTCAAGGATTTCATCCACCGGCAGAGATTCGTAACGGAGCTTCAAGCATTCACCCAGGCGTTGCAGATTCCACAGCATTGTCACCGGCTGACGGCCGAAAGAATACAGCCCGCGTTGATCAAAGTACGCGGCGGTAAAGCGCACATCGTATCGAGGCAAGAAGCGGTAAGGACCGTAATCGAAGCTCTCGCCGGTGATATTGATGTTATCCGTGTTCAGTACGCCATGAACGAACCCAGCCATCATCCACTGCGCGGTCAGCAGAGCGCAACTGCGCACGACTGCCTGGTAAAATAAAAAGGCACGCTCGTCAGCATCCGCCGATTGTAAATTCGGATAGTAGTACTTCAAACAAACATCCGTCAGCTTTTCGATATTGGCGGTGTCTTTGGTATAAGCTAGGCGCTGAAACGTTCCGATGCGCATATGCCCGTGACTCAGGCGCACAAGCACCGCCGCACGAGTGGGTGAAGGTTCATCGTTGCGCTCGAGGTTTTCGCCGGTCTCGAAGATGCTAAAAGTTTTACTGGTATGGACTCCCAAGCTTTGTAAAAGCTCTGTCGCTAAAGCTTCGCGGTAAGCCCCTTTGAGTGTGAGTCGGCCATCGCCAGCGCGAGAGTAGGGTGTTTGACCACTACCTTTGGTGCCGAGATCATACCATGTGTCGCCGACGGGAATTTGCGCGAATAAAAAGCCGCGGCCATCGCCGAGCTCGTGATTGTAGTGCATGAATTGATGGCCGTGATAGCGAAGGGCCAAAGGCTCCGGTAGGTTCCCAGGCAGTGGCTGAAAAGCCCAGAAATGCTTTTGCCATTCTTCGGGGGATAAAGAGCCAAGGCCGACAGTCTCAGCGGCGGCTTGATTGCGAAAACGCAAAATAGCCTCGGGAAACACGGCGGGTTTCACCGGATCGAAGAAGTCGGGGCCAAGGGCCATGATAGGGCTATCGCCGTGAATATTTTCTCTGTCCACAGACCTTTTATCCGCGAGCTGGGCCTAAAAGACAAGGCCATAAGGTCTCGTTATTGACAATTATTTGCAATTAGAAGATAACAACATCAGCACAGAGGAAAAATGTCCTTGGATCACGCCAGTCCCCCTGAAATTAAAACTGACCTCAAAGAATGGGACCGTACGGGGGCTCTGCTTTCGGCATTGTGTGCACTTCACTGCCTAGTGACACCATTTATCACCCTGAGCTTACCCTTGTGGGTTTACTCTATTCATTATTCTCCGGTGCATCTGTTTATCTCTATTTTTATTTTTCCAATTGCGATCTACTCTTTTTGGAAGGGTTATAAGAAGCACGCGAACAAATCGGTGCTGTTCTTAGGCGGCCTTGGCCTCGTTCTTTTAAGTGTTGCTTTAATTTCGCCAGCTTCGCGCAATCAGCTTCGTTGGAATGACATCATGACGATTGTCGGTAGCATCGCGCTCGTTTCCGGCCACTTCTTTAATCGCCGTTTTTTGCTTAGAAAATAAGCTTTCTCTTGATGCGATGGGCATCTGTTTACTGTGTTACTTGCAAACTAAATGAAAAAGGAGCAGCCTTGGGAAATACAACTGTATTTGCATCAAGGAGGCTACAGATGGAGCAAAACACTAGTCGTCGTCGTTTTTTCGTTCACATGGGTCAAATGATCGGTTTGGCAGCAATTGCGCCTGCATTGTTTGGTCAAAAAGTATTCGCTGAAGAGAGAAGAAGAGCTCGTCCTTCTGAAGGCGGAGCGGCTCCTGCTGCCGGTGGTGGTGGGGATTTGGCTTTGCCAATGGTTGAGCCAGGTAAAGGTGCTGCGGGCCCAGTAAACTATCATCTCAAACATGCAGATGTGAAAGACGCAGCTTTGAAAGTTGAAAGAAGCGGAGTTCCTTTTGAAAAGCAATTCTGCAACGGTTGCGGTTTTTACACTAAAGTGGGCAACAAAGATGGCGGCGAAGTTGGTAAATGCCAAATCTTCCCGAATCAATTGGTGAAAGGCACTGCTTGGTGCTCTTCTTGGAATAAGAAAGCTTAATCAGCTCAAAGTGGACGAAGTAGCTCGAGAGAGCTACTTCGCTGCTTGTTGAACGTGTTCGTCGCGCAAAGCACGGCGCAGGATTTTCCCCACATTCGTCTTTGGTAATTCAGTTCTGAATTCCACTTCTCTTGGAACTTTATAATTCGTTAAGCTCTTCTTTGCTTGAGCAATCACATCCTGAGCTGTCAGGTTCGGATCCTTCTTCACAACGAAAACTTTCACGACTTCGCCGGAGTGCTCATTCGGAACACCGATTGCGGCCACCTCAAGAACGCCCGGGTGAGAGGCAATCGCATCCTCAACTTCATTCGGGTAAACATTGAAACCTGAAACAAGAATCATGTCTTTTTTACGGTCGACGATTTTAAAGTAACCATCTTCATCGACAACCGCGATATCGCCAGTATGAAGCCAGCCGTTTTTGAGAACCTTAGCGGTTTCATCAGGACGCTTCCAATAGCCTTGCATCACTTGCGGGCCGAAAACGCACAGCTCGCCCGATTGCCCAGGAGGAACCTCTTGATCGTTGTCATCAACAAGTTTGATGTTGGTGCTTGGAACCGGCAAGCCTATCGTGCCGACTTTGTCGCGGCCGTCAATCGGGTTACAGCAAGCCACCGGCGAAGTCTCGGTCAAACCATAGCCTTCGACGAGAATGCTTTTTGTGAGTTCTTTCCAGCGATTGCAAACGGAGGTTTGCAAAGCCATCGCGCCGGCAACACTCATTTTGAGTTTTGAGAAATCAAGTTTGCGGAATTCTTCGTTGTTCAGAAGACCGTTGTAGAGCGTGTTCACGCCCGACATCAGAGTAAAGTGATTGTTGCGCATATCTTTGACCAGCGCCGGAAGATCGCGTGGATTTGTAACCAGCACGTTGTGTGCGCCGTATTTCATGAACGCGAGGCAATTCACTGTCAGAGAGAAAATATGATAAAGCGGAAGTGGTGTGATGCAAACTTCTTCGCCTTCTTTCAAAACAGGAGTCATCCACGCGCAAATTTGCAACATGTTGGCAATGATGTTTTTGTGACTAAGCACCGCGCCTTTAGAAACTCCCGTTGTTCCGCCAGTGTATTGCAAGAAGGCAATATCGTCATGGGTGCTCGCGATATTTTGGACGGGCTTTCCGTGACCTAGTTCCATGGCTTGCTTGAAAGTGTAAGCGTGAGGCAAGCTATAAGTCGGCACCATTTTCTTGATGTATTTCACCACTGAGTTCACGATCAAACCCTTCGGGAACGGGAAGAGGTCGGCGAGCTCCGTCACAATCACAGATTCGATTTTCGTCTCTTTGAGAATCTTCTCGAGATGGTGAGCAAAGTTCGCCATAATCACGATGGCTTTAGGCTCTGCATCCTTGAATTGGTGAAGCATTTCAGTGGCGGTGTAGAGTGGATTTGTATTTACCACCGTTAGTCCAGACCGGAAGGCGGCAAACAAGGCCACTGGGAACTGAAGAAGGTTTGGCATTTGCAAAGCGATGCGATCGCCTTTTTTCAGTTTTAATTCGTTCTGAAGAAAACCAGCAAAGATCTCGACCTTTTGGGCGAGTTCGGAGTAGGTGATTTTCACGCCCATATTTGAGAAAGCAATCTTCTCAGGATATTTCTGGCAAGCTTCGTCGAAAACTTGCATAATCGAAGAGTATTCCTGCACATTAATTTCTGCAGGGATGCCCTTGGGGTAGTGCTTAAGCCAAATTTTCTCCATCGCGGCCTCCGGGTTTTACTAATTGCAAGTAGCCTCTAAATTTTAGAGAGGTTACGCTAGGGAAGTCAATACATGCGAGTTTTGCTCTTCAGTCTTATCATGCTCATTTTCTGTGCAAGTTGCACTTTCAAAAAGAAAGAGGCAGCTTCTGAGAGCGCGACGCCTGAAGTTCGTGGGGCGCCGGTCCCAAAACTAAAGGCGACGATGACTCCTGAAGCGATCAAGCCTGCGGATCGTGAAGCACAGAAAATTCTCCATTGGTTTGAGCAGATGGACGCGATCTTTCGTGAGTCCCTTTGGGTGATTCGTAAGGAGCGCGCTCCGCAAGGAAAATCGATTTTCGGTAAGTTTCAAAGAGCGCTTCTGGTGGATATGAAGCAGAAGCTTTCGAACAAATCTCTGTTCCGATGCGATGTCTACTCGATGACTCGGAATGTGTCCGGCCTTGGGGGAGTTCCGCAAAATGCGGAGGTTATGCATCAGTGTAACACCAAAGAAAGCTTCATCAAAATCGGTGACTGGAATCATGCAAAGGACACGGAGCTTACCATGAACTTCCGTGGTGGCAATCTCTCGGAGGTTCTGGGTTTTACAACCGGGATTTTAAGTCCGCGGATCAGTTGTAAACTGAAGTCGTCCGAAAATGGCATTATTGAAAATTTCAGCTGTGACGGATTTATGATTGATTATAATCCGGCAAAAAATCAGGTCTTGCGGTTTAATCAATACGAATACCAAAAAAACTCCAAGAACATGCTTTATATCAAAGCGGAAGTTTTGGAAAATCTTGATCCGGTGAAGAAGATTGAAGTGAATATTCCTATGGAAGGAAAGATCACCGTCACAGAAACTGTTTTGCAACAGCCTGAGTATCTGGCAAAACAAGTTCCGGCAACGCCGACCCCGGCGCCAAGTGTTTCTCCGACAGCAAACCTAGAAGCCATTAGTGCAGAGGATATTTATCATGACCGCAACGGCAAAGAAATCGACCGTCAAGAAAACCCGCAAAGCCGCGGCATCCGCGCGCCAAAAGCCCCAAAACAGCAACAGCCGCAAAACTCTTACGAAGGCGTCACGGAAAGCAACGACCAAGCGAATCCCGAAGACCAACAGCAAATCCAACAGCAGCAAGTCATCCAACAGCCGCCTCAGCTCCAGCAAGGGCAGCCTCAAGGAGAGCCTCAGCAGGAAGCCGTCCCGGCCAACGGCCAAGACCTCGACCCGCATGAACAAAACCGCGAGCAAAACACCCGCTAGCTCTATGAAGTTAAACTCAGTCGTGCCAGATTTTACAATTCCATCGACTCACAGCGGGGATGTTTCGCTTTCAAGCCTGCGCGGCAAGAAGGTGGTGTTGTATTTTTATCCGAAAGACAATACTCCGGGCTGCACTCTCGAGGGGCAAGAGTTCAATCATCTGTATCCTGAATTTCAAAAAGCCAACACGGTGGTTTTTGGTGTGTCCCGAGACAGCGTGAAGTCGCATGACAATTTCAAATGCAAATTTGATTTTAAATTCGAGTTGCTTTCAGATGCCGACGAAAAGCTCTGTAAGATTTTTGATGTGATCAAAGAAAAGAACATGTACGGACGTAGGGTTCTTGGAATTGAGCGCAGTACATTTGTAATCAACGAAGAAGGCCAGCTTGTCGGTGAGTTCCGTAAAATCAAAGCGCCAGGCCATGCGGCAGAGATGCTCAAGTTCGTTCAAGGCCTTTAAGCTTCATATTGTAAGAATCATAAAAAAGGCGCCGAGACGGCGCCTTTTTTGTTTGTAGAATCAAGTTCTAGTGCTGACCCAACATCAATTCAGCGAGCTGCTTACTAAAACGTTTCGGATCAGGAATATTAGACCCTTCGTTCAGCAGGGCCTGAGAGTAGAGGACCTCCGTCCAAAGCTTCTGCTGATCGCCTGTCAGGCTCAGAAGCTTTTCAATCACTGGATGCTTTGGATTGATCTCAAGAATGCGCTTGGCATTCATGCCTTGGTCCTGACCCATTTGCGACAAGATCTTCTGCATATGAGCCGAAGGATCGTGACTGCCAGCCACCAAAACCGCCGGAGTTTCTGTCAGACGGTCTGAGATGTTTACATCTTTAACCTGGTCTTTCAGGGTTTCCTTCATGGATTCCATCAAAGGTTTAAATCTTTCAAGGAAGCCTTTTTTCTCTTCTTCTTTGGTTTTCTTTTCTTCTTCCGTATCAAGATTCAGATCTTCTTTGGTGACGGACTGAAGTTTTTTATCTTTGTAATCACGAAGAACATCAACAACCCACTCATCGACTGGATCCGCAAGCAAAAGAACTTCGTAATTTTTTTCCTTCAGTTTCTCGAGATAAGGACTTTCCTTCATTTTCGCGAGGTCATCGCCTGTCATGAAGTAGATGTCTTTTTGACCGTCTTTCATGCGGCCCACGTATTCTTCCAAAGTGGTCCAAGCGTCTCCCGCAGTGCTCTTAAACAAAGTTACGTCCTGCAATTTTTCTTTGTTAGCAGCATCACTTGGGAAACCTTCTTTGAGAACGGCGCCGAATTCCTTCCAGAACATTTCATAAAGACCGCGCTCTTTACTGATCATGTCCTTCAAAGAGCCAAGAACCTTATTAACGACATTTTTGCGGATCTGAGTGACTTGACGGTCTTGTTGCAAAATTTCGCGTGAAACGTTCAAAGACAGGTCGCTGCTATCGACAAGGCCTTTTACAAAGCGCAAGTACTGCGGAATGAGGTCTTTACAGTCTGCCATGATGAACACGCGTTTAACATACAGACTCAGGCCATACTCCGTATCGCGCATGTTGAAGTTCCAAGGCTTTTGTGTCGGGATGTAGAGCAAAGCATTAAACTCCATCGTGCCCTCAGCACGGTAGTGAATGGTCTTAATTGGATCATTCCAGTCGTGGCTAAGGTGATGATAGAATTCTTTGTATTCTTCTTTCGTAATTTCAGAAGGAGATTTCAGCCACAGCGCTTTTTGGCTATTGAGGGTTTCATCTTCTTTTTCGCCCTTCATTTTAATCGGATAAGCGATGAAGTCCGAATATTTTTTCACCAGCGCCTTCAGAGTAAATGCATCCGTGAAATCTTGAACTTCATCCTCTTCAGCGAATTTCTTTAAGTGAAGCGTAATCGTTGTTCCGTGGCCTTCAGCGCGTGGGATTTCGTCAATCGTGTAAGTGCCGTCGCCTTTGCTTTCCCAAAGGGTGCCAACGTGGGTACCTGCTTTTTGTGTGTGAAGAGTCACTTTGTCAGCGACCATAAACGAAGAATAGAAGCCCACACCAAACTGACCAATGAGTTCTGGGCGTTCTTTCATTTCTTGGCTGAGCTGAGCAAAGCGTTTTGTGCCAGAGCGGGCGATGGTGCCGATGTATTCGACCACCTCTTCAGGGCTCATGCCGATCCCGTTATCTTGGATTTTCAGCGTATGGGCTTCTTTATTGGGCTCCAGGCGAATCATCAACTCTGTGCCTGGAGTCATTAAATTGTCCTGAGTCAGGGAGTTGAACTTCAATTTGTCGATCGCATCGGACGCGTTGGATACGAGCTCACGCAAAAAGATTTCTTTGTGTGAGTAAAGGGAATGGATCATCAGATCCAAAAGTTGTTTGATTTCAGCGTTGAAGCTTTGTGTCTGTTTCGCCATCGTTAAACTCCTTTAGTATTTAGTAATTAAAATTCATTTTAGACTGAAGGCTCGCCGGCAAAGGCGGCACCTTCGAGCGTGGAATAAGGAACGTACTTAAATTAAAGAAATCAGTAAAGACTTTATGCTTGTCCGTTGCCGCCTTCAGATAGGCATGGCCGGAAGAACCGCCGGTTCCGATTTTTTGGCCGAGCATTCGATGAGCCATCAAAGCATGGCGGTAGCGCCACTGAGTTAATAACTCATCGATATCCATGAGCGAGCTTAAAATCTTAAACGGCACGTGGAAGATTGCTTGATCTCGGTAAAGATAAATCAGCAAAGCTCCGTGGAAGGCCTTAAACGACAAATGGAAATGACCTTCGTCTTGAAGCTTCTTGTAATCTTCTTCGCTGTAGGTCGCATGGAAGGTCTTCTCGGATGCATCAATCATCTCGATATTTTTCTTTTTTGCTTCGTCTGAGAGTTGTGGGTTTGTCAGAACCGTGGCGCGGTCGCCGTTAAACATATCGGTCACGGCTTGCTTGTAGGCGCCCCAGAAATCGAACTCTTTGTTTTGCAAGAACGGAGTCCGAGCAAGCCACTTATCAACCAGCTCAAAGAGGGAGTCTTTCTTCATAACCTCAGCAACAAGCTGTTGCTGTTTTTCAGGCAAGTGTTTTGAGAAAGGTGTTTGGTTGTAGAGCAGGCGTTCTTTTTCCTTGAGGCCCAGCTTGATTTCCATCAAACGGAATTGAAAGCTCTGGAATCCTGAAGCCGGGTAGAGGTATTCACGGAACTCGAGGAAATCCAGCGGTGTCATGGTCTCAAGCACGTCGATTTGTCCCATGATCAATTTCAAAATAGAAATGACGCGGTCTAAACGGGCTGATGCCAAAGCCATATTTTGCTCAGGAATATTTTGGGCTGAGAAAATTTCAAGCACAGAGTCCACTTCAAAAAGAATTTGCTTAAACCAAAGTTCATAAGCTTGGTGAACCGTGATGAAGAGCAATTCGTCGTGAGCGGGATTTCCCATCTCTTCACTGCGGCGATTTTGCGCGCTCAGCAGTTGGTCTATCTTTAGGTAATCGTGGTAATGAATCGGTGGGTGTTTCATCGTGAAAGCTCCTGAAGACTTTGAACAAAGCCTTCGATATCGGACGGCTGAGTGTCCCAACTGGTCATCCAGCGGCACTCAAACGTGTGTTCGTCCCAGACATAAAAGAAATATTTCTCGCGCAGAGGCTTGACCCAGGCCTGGGGGATTTTTGCAAAGATCGCATTGGCTTCGCGTTTTTGCGTGATGTGCACACCCGGGATGTCTTTGGCTCCTTGGTAAAGCTTTTCCGCCATTGCACAGGAATGTTCGGCAATTTCTTTCCAGAGACCGCCGTTAAAATATTCTAAAAACTGTGCGGAAATAAAACGGGTTTTAGACGGTAGCTGCGCCAATTGCTTACGGTAGAATTTGACATCTTTTGCAAGCTGAGGATTTAAAAACACCACAGCTTCACCCATCATGAGACCGTTTTTTGTGCCGCCAAAAGAAATCACATCGACGCCTAGGTCCGTGGTGAATTCTTTGAATGATTTTTTTAAGCTGACGGCCGCATTGGAAAGGCGGGCGCCATCGATATGGACAAAAAGCTTTTCAGATTTTGCCCAACTGATGATTTCTTTAAGCTCTTCCATGGAGTACAGCGTGCCGAACTCTGTGGGCTGAGTCAGGCTCACGATCTGAGCTTGAGAATAATGCTGATCACCGCGACGGATGTGGGCGCGCTTTAAATCTTCCAGGCGAAGCTTTCCGTTCACTGTCGGGAGTGGAATGAGCTTAAGGCCTGCAAGATATTCCGGAGCCCCGCACTCATCGACGTTAATGTGCGCTAAGTCCGAGCAGTAGCAAGATTGGAAAGATTTCGAAGCCGCTTTCAGAGAAAGAACGTTGGCGGCGGTGCCGTTAAAAACGAAAAACACCTCCGCCTGCGGGCCGAAATGTTCGCGAAAAAGTTTTTCTGCTTTTTCGGTCCATTCGTCGGTGCCGTAACTGGGGGCGTGTTCAGCATTGGCTTTTGCAAGCGCCTCCAAAATGCGGGGATGAACGCCGGAGTGATTGTCGGAACCAAAACCTCGCTTCATGAAAGGTCTCCTTAAGAATTAAAAATCGTATGATGCAGAATCAGTGCCGCCAATTTGCTGGTACGGTTGTCTTGATCCAGCGGCGGCGAAACTTCGTAAATCGCCAGGCTGCGCACGTCCAGCAAAGACTGAAGCATTTGAAGTGTGGGCAGGAAGTCCTGCATTCTTAAGCCCGTGGTCCACGATTGACTGCAGCCCGGAGCTTCGTTCGAAGTAAAGGCATCAATATCCACACTCAACATACACGGACGGCCTTTGAAGCTCTGAACCAAGGGTTCGAGTGTTGCTTTAAGTCCTAGCTCCATCATGTCTTGATAAAGCAAAATCTGCGCGCCCTTGCTCTTTGCCCAATTTAAGTGAGCAAGGCTATTGCACTGGTTTTGCAACCCCACTTCGACAAAGTCGAACTGGCCATCGTACTGAGTTAGCAGGCGATTGAAAGGAGTGCCGCTATGAAAGCCCTTATCGGTCGGACGAACATCTAAGTGAGCATCAAAGTTGATCACAACCGGGCGTTGATTTTTGCTCAAGCAATAGTCGATAAATCCCGCGCCGTCGGCATAGCCATAATCATGGCCTCCGCCGAGACTGAGGGTGCGGTGACCGTGGGCTAAAGAAGCGCGAGTGATTTCGCGCCCACGTTCGTGGCGCTCGGCCAGCGGAAGTTCGACCGGGACGTTACCAAGATCCACTAAATTTTGCGGCTTGGGATTTAACAGGGACGGCGTCATTTTGTAGAAGTAAGTGCGAATGGCCTGGGGAGCTTCTTTAGCCCCCGGACGGCCGCCGTTCATGGCAATGCCCTCGTCATCGGGATACCCGAGCAGGGTCCAAGCCGGCGATGAAATCTGAGCAAAGTCGTCTGTTTTATGCGGAGAAAAAGCTTTGACCCATTCGCCGAGGCGAGGGTCTGAGGCGTCATTGCGTGTGAAGAAAAGTTTTGAATCGGTGGGTGTGGTCCAAGCCATGCTTAAGGTCTTTCAAGTTTGAGAGTGCGTACAATCTTACCACTTTCAGACTCAAAGATCTTCATGATGACTTTATTCTTTGTAAATTCCACGGTTGCGAAGGTTGTGCTCTTGTCGTCTGACAGAAAGAGTCCCCACTCATTGCCGTCACTTGGGGTGACGCTGTAGCGGAATTCTTTTTGATAATTGGTAAGACGCGAATCCAAGTTGATATCTCTAAAGCGCGGAGTAAAGCGCATGGTTGAGAAATCTTTAAACACCATCGTGCCTTCAGAGCCGATCCACGGCCCAAGAAGTTTGCGAAGGCCGACGTAGTCGACGCTGTCGATGGAGAGTTTTTTGTTGGTCGTATCAAGCGTTCCGTTGCCGGCGATGAAGTCGCCATTTTCAAGACGAGAAAGACTGTCTTGAACATCCGGATTTCCAGCTGAGATTTTGTAGAACAATTCAGAACTTTTTGGTGTGAAATAATAGTTCACGCCCTTTTTGGTCATGTAACCACTAAAGGCTTGAACTCCAAGTACAAACTGGAATGAGAATGTCGCTAACAGGAAGAATATGTACTTCATGGCAACAGTTTCTGGCATGCGAGCAGCGCCCGGTCAAAAATAAAAACTCTAGTTAGCCCCGCGTGTTATTTTAGTGCGGACACCGAGTCCCGAGAGCGGGCTTGCGCTTCCATAAATTCCGTCGGTAGAATTTAAAAATCATGATGAGAAAACAAGAGCTTCGGCAGGTGAAGGATTATGAGGTTCTCGGCGTAGGCGCAGCCCGTCGAGAAGAGCTTCTAGCGAGGGCAATTCCGGCAGAGCTTCTGACCCATAAAGAACTTGTGCCTACAGCGCAGGCAAGCCTGTATGAAGCGTTACTAACAGAGACTTTGCAGTGGCTGCAGCCGGCCTCTGTTCGGCCCGTGAAGCTTCCGGTTGCGCCATCGGAATACCTGCTTGAAGTATTACTTGAAGAGTTTAAAAAGCAGTTTCCCCAAACCGGAGCTTATCTGAAGGGCGGGGTGCGTGAACTGCTCAAGGATTACTTGAAGGAAGTGCCTTGGGAAGGACCTTTGCTCAGCGCGCACTTTCGCTATTTGCCGGTGTTTTTGAAACGCAAACTTCAGGACCCTCGTCTTTACCTCATCGCGCAAAAAGAGTGGCTTTGGTCCTATTTAAGTTTTGCTGATTTTGGTTTTCCGCCAGCCGAACAGGGGCGGTTGCTTGTAAATCCTTCTTTGCAAAGTCTCTACACGGCTGAAGAAGTGGCGGAGGTCGAGTTGTCTCCGGGGCTTTCTATTTTTTATTACGACCACTCTTCTAAAAAGATCCGTGATTATAAAATGGATCTCTGGGACGCGGCGATTGCGGATGTGCTACAGGAGGATAGAAAGTACACACTCGACCAACTCCTAGATCAGGTCCTGATGATGGAATTAGATTCACAGTTGCCGCGAGAAGAGTGGGCGAAAAAGATATCTTATTTGCAAGCTCAGGGTATAATTTTAGAGTCCGGTTCAGAATGGATTCTGAACACAAACAAGTAAGGAGTGCTTATGAAAAACATGTGGTTCTCAGCTCTGATTCTTGCTTCCTCTCTGGCTTTTGCAGCAACGGCGCACGCTCGCGGCGGTAGTGGCGGTTCCGGCGTGATGCTGACATTCAATGGTTTCTACAATACGGATAAAACTCAAACTCAGTCCGGTGGTTCGACAACGACCTCAGATACGAAAGGGGCTGTTTACGACGTGAAGCTCGGTTATCTTGAAGGCGACGGTTGGTATCTCGGCGGTATGTACACCTCACGCAGTTACGATGCGGGAGGCTCCTCGACGGCGGGTTCTGCCACGGCAGGCTCCATCGGTTACGTCGGATCTATGGGGTTCTACGCGATGGCGCATTATATTTTCTCTGCGACCGAAGGTACGAACTATAAGCAGGGCTCTGGATATCAGGGCGATCTCGGGTACCTTACCGCGATTAACGGAAGCTTCATTGTGGGCGTCGAACTGACCTATCGAACGATCACCTACAAGAAGGATGAAAACAATGCGGCTCTAGATCATTACACTCATGATGAGATTATGCCGATGCTGACCCTTGGGTACTTGTTCTAAAACAAAATGGAATTTAAAACTTAAAACCCCGTGGGGCGAACCACGGGGTTTTTTATTTGCGGACCGCTTCCCGGAGGAGGGAAAGCGTTTGTGGGTTTATTTAGAAGAAAAAACGGGCCTTAGAAATCTAAAGCCCGCAAAACTAAGTAGGGGATCTACTTTGTCTTTAAGCGACTTCTCAAGAGTAGTTTACCAACGAAAAATCACAATCTCTGAGGGTAAAAAATGCTTTAACTCATACTTCTGTGCACCGCACTCTATTTGAAAAGTGCGGCTGTTTGTAAGAAGATGAGCGCATGAAAATTCTTATTGTTGATGATGAAGTTGAAATCCTGAAGAAAATGACGTTCCTTGCTGAGTCAGATGGTGGCACTGTGAAAACGGCCACCAGCGCGACCGCCCTGCAGCAGGTTTTAAAAAACAAATCATTTTACCCCCATGTTATTGTGCTGGATCGTTTGCTGCAAAACACGGATTCAGTTTCTCTCATTGGCGATATTAAATCTACTTTTGCGGATACGAAAATTATCATCGTTTCCGCGATTGATACTCCCCTTGAAAAAGCCCGGGCATTGGATGCGGGGGCTGATGACTATCTTGCAAAGCCTTTTTCTGCGGTGGAGTTGTCAGCACGTATTAAGGCCCTTTATCGCCGTAAAGATGTGATGCCGTCCCTCCGGGTGGAGCTGGGGAATCTGGCCCTCGATAAAGAGTCTCGCAGTCTGCTTGTCGGGCAGGAGGCCGTGCCGGTTTCGGCAAAAGAATATCAATTGTTGATTTTGTTTTGTGAAAATCCTGGCAAGATTTATCCCCGTGAAGTTTTGCTTTCAAAAGTCTGGAACTCTAAAGCGGAAGTAGATACGAAGGTCGTCGAGGCCACGATTAATAACCTTCGCCGTAAACTGGAGTCGTCTTCTGCAAGCGTTGCGATCAAAAATGCACGCAACGTGGGTTACTGGCTTGAGGCGTAAGTTTTTTCTTATCTCGTTTTTGGTGATTTTTACCTCGACGGCTTCCATTGGGGTGATTTTACTTTATTACTTTCGTAGCGAAAGACTGAGTTACATCGATGATCAGATTCGTCAGACGGCGACCGCCATCATCGATTCAAAGCTTCTGGAACTTAAGACCTACGACTACGAAAAGGCCGATGAGATTATTTCAGAAGAGTTAGGTCCTGACAGTGTCGATAAATTTTTTATCGTTCGCAATGAACATACAGGGGAAATTCTTTTTCAAACTCAGAATATTGAGCGCCTGGGAGTCGATATTGATCGTAAGCCGCTGTGGGTGACTCTCAGCTTGCCCAAACACTTTGTGCGTTTGGTAAATTTGGATTTGCCGCGGGTTCCGAATCGCACCATGCAAGTGGGGGTGATCGCTGATGCGAAATCAATGTCCCTGGTTTATGTCAGTAAAACGACTTGGCTGATGGTGGCACTGATTTTATCGTTGATGCTTGTTTTAACTTGGGTCCTTTCTTCATACCTTTTTTCGGCGATTCACTCTTTATCTTTGTATATCAACTCAGTGACGAAATCCTTTGAGGCCAATGCCGACTTACCGGCAATGCCGACAGCTCTTGCGGTGGAAATGGGGCCGGCGCCCCACGGCGATGAGTTTTTGAATTTGCTCGCGGTTTTAAAAGGGATGGTTGAGAAGATTAATGTGAATCGTAAGTTTATGAAGACTTGGTCGTTTCAAATGGCTCATGAGTTAAAGACGCCATTGACGATTTTAAACCGTGATTTTGAGTTGGTGACTCAGCGGTACAGCGTCGACAAAGACACAAAAAATGACATCCAGGCCAATATCGACAAAATTTCCGAAACGATTTCTGGTTTTTTAAGCTGGGCTGAGACGGTGTCCTCTCGCCAGGTCGATAACCTCTATGCGGTTCATATTGACCGGGTGTGCAGGCAAGAAGAGCTCAACTTCGAAAAAGTTTTTGGCGGTCGTATACAATTTTTGCCAAGCAAAGACTTCTTGGTGCTTTGCAATCCTCTTCATTTAGAACAAGTCGTTCGTAATCTTGTCGGCAACGCTTTGAAATATTCCGAAGGCACGGTGGAAGTTCAGTTCCTTGATTTAGAGCTCACCGTCAGAGATCGTGGTCCCGGCATTCCGAATGAGGTTCTCGGTCGCCTGGGGGCGCCTTTCAACAAAGGACTTGGCTCCAGCGTTGTTGGGGGTGTGGGGCTGGGCTTAGCTTGGGTTAAGACGATTTGTGAAATCTATAACTGGGAGCTGCATTGGGACAACTCCCAGGGGACGACGGTTCGGATTCGTTTTAATCCCGTCGAAGATTAGTTTTTAAGAAGCCCTGCATAGCGTGCCACCCAGTATGCGTAGAGGTAGTCTACACCAGAGTACTCAAGCCCTGCAGGATGGGATGTCTGATAGGCGAAGGCGCCGCTCTTCCATACGAAATTGCTATCGAAAGCTTCTTGTTCAAAAATCGGATAGTTGTAGAGGCCTTGATAAAAATAATCCACAGGTGGCGGAGGAGTTTTTGCCGCCTTCCAGAACAGTCTCGGAATCGGTGACAAGCACCATTCGGGGTTGAGAGAGTGATCCACTTCAACATCTAAGAATGTCGGGCGTGGGTAAGGAATCTCGCGAAGGCCCCAGAAAGAGTGCTCTAGAGCCGCTTTGAATTCGGCGTCGCTCGATTTTTTGCGGAACTTATCTCCACGGGTGCCATGGCTGTACGCAAAAGCGTAAGTGGCCAGTGTATGAAGGTGGCGGCGAGTGGGACGGTATACGAGCCACTCATCCATCATCCGTTCGCGCAGTTGATCACGAATTTCTGTCGCCCCCAGTTTGTCGGCGAGCATGATGTTTGTGATATTGCCGACCATGCCGAGATTGATGCCGCTCCAATCGGCACTTCCATGCCAATAGAAATCGGTGGTAAAGCTGTAACCCGAAACTTTTACGCGAAGGCTTTTATAGGCATCGATGTATTTCTGGCGAAGATCTTTGTCGTCATTGATCAGAGCCGCCAGTCCCAAAGCGGTCGGTTTATTCTGGGGTTTTTCTTCCATGACGCTGAGTTCGCCCAGACGGCGGGATTTTTCTTTCAGTTGATCCCAGATGTCGGTCTCCGTTTTGGGGATGACGAGACTCGCCCACAAGAAGGAATGTGCGACCCCTTTGATCATGTCGTTATTGCCGCCTTCAAGCCACATCCACTTATCATATGGTCCGGTGCCGCGATGCCATTTTTCTGAAAGCTTTGTGTTGGGATCATAGGCTTGCAGAGTCCGTGCGAACTCCTTACGGTCTCCCGTGATATCCAGAAGAATGAACATCGCTTTTAAGGACTTACGTACATTCTCGAGGGCTTCTTTGTCTTGGGTGATCATGTAGCGCATGGCTTGAGAGGCCACATACATTCCCGTCCAAAGAGTCGAGTCACCATCATATTGCTCATCGGTCGGTTGCTGAGTGGCTATATCGATTTTTCGTGCGACGAGCATGCCGGCGGCATTAAAATGTGAAGTGGCGTTCTTTTCAAAGCCGGCGGCTTTTTCCTCGTATGTCGGCGCATAGGCGTTTCTTTTTACGAGGACTTCGGTCAGGCTGATGTTGTCGGTGACTTTGTTGGTAACGCGAAGAGTGTCTTTGGTCTTTTGATAGAACTCATAGTCCGTCGGATCGAAAATCACGTAAGGGTTTTCGTCTTTATACTCTTTACGCTGACTGTATGATTTGACGAGAGGGTCTTTTTCAAAACCGATGCGCAGTTTGAAGGCCTTGATCACGGCGCGGACTGCCAGCGGAACATCGTCGCCTTTGGCATCGAGCTTTACTCGTTGATCGACCCAGAGAGGTTCTGATTCCAGATTCCGGCGTGTTGTAATCCATTCCGAGTAGGTTGAAATATCGCGCACGCCGAATTGCGCAGCAAGGCCTTTGCTTGAGTCTGTGAAGTGCTCAAGAATATTCAATCCCGATTTGAAATCCTTCGGATCGCGGCGAAGATTGCCAAGGCGGGTGATATAGTCAGCTTGCTTTAGAGTGTAGCTCACAGTTAACGAGGAGCTGTCGGCAACGGCTTTGCCGGTCCAGATCTCTTGGACTTTAAATCCCTCGTAATAATAATTGATGTAGGTCACCGCACGAACGACGTCATAGGTGCCATCAGCGGTCCGGCGAAGCTCGATTTCGCCGTTATAAGGCCCGCGCTGGCTGTTGGTGCCTTGCAGGAACCAAATGCCTTCCAGATTTGCCGGTGTCTGCAAGGACGCCACTTCGCGGCTCGTTTTCGCCGAGAACTGGGCACAAGATGTTAGGATTAAAGAAAGAATTGTCAGAGAGAAAAATGCGACGTTTTTCATTCCTTTATTGTCTCTGAGATCCCGGGGGCAACAAAGGGGAGTTTTGCTGAGCTAGACCTAAGTGTGTTCTTAGAATTTCCAGTCTTCGATAAGAACGGCGGCCTGAGCGCGCTTGTGGCGGGTCAGTACGGAAACGGATTTGATTTTATAACGGAAATCAAAGAGGCATTCTGACTCCACCTCACGCACAGTGTGGTAAGGGAAATCGAGGCGCAGCAAGCCCGGCTTCATGAATTGAATAAGCTTGGTTGCAAGACCCGTGAGGGCGTAGAAGAAAAGGCTGTCGCGCTCCCAGAGTTCGTACCATGAACGTGACGTCAGCTCCTCGAGCGTGAATGAGCAGCGCTCAAAGCAACGCAGGCTGCGGAAGATTTGGAACTGATCTGGGTTGTAGATCTGAATGAATTTTTCATTCTCAAGAGTCGTGAATAGATCTTGGCTGGGGGCAATTCCTAAGCGGAGAAGAAAGCGCCAAACGAATTGACCCATGTCGATGTTGTCGTCAAATTTGCAAACGTCTTGAAGGGCTTCACAGTAGGCGCGGATACCGCGGATAATTTCCGCTTTCTGACTGTCGGTATGGCGGCTAAAGTTTGGTAAGCAAGCGTCGTGATAGGGCTTTACTTTATAACCAAGGTCGCTGAGCAGACCGGCAAGGGTCTCCAAATACTGAGCATACTCAGGGTTGTATGAGGCTGAACGGTTCACTTCAAGCATGGTTAAATAAATATAAGTCTTTGTTTATAAACACAAGTTTTAGCTTTGTGAATGTAAAATGGAAACGGCTTTGCGCGATTTTGAGACGCGTACCTTAAATTGCTCAAGGGGTACATATGGGAGCAGAAATACCTCTGTTCCGCCAAGAACCTTCGAAATTTGAGTTTCCCTTTTGATGGGGTCTTTGCGGCCTAAGCTATCAGAAAACAACATGAATAGTGCTCGATTTCTCAAAGCGAGACCTGATGGCGTTGTTTACAGTGTTGTCCTCGTCTAGCCGATCAATATCACAGAGGAAAACACCATGAGAAGTAAACGACAGGCGCTACTTGCGCGTGCAACTAAACAACGGGGGAGTGCGATTTTGTACGCGCTCCTCGTTACATTGTTTATGACGTTCGCATTTTACGGCGTTTCCACATTGGTCATGGATCAAAACCGTGAAACCAAATCGAACGAACACGTCATGAAGGCGCATCTGGCCCTCCATTCCATGATTGACTATACATTGTTGGGTTTGAAAAAACGCTGGTGCTTCACTGATGCCTGGCTGCCCGAGAATACGTCAGCTTGTACTTTGGCCCATCCAGCAAGTGTGGAACGCGTGATTATGGGTAATGACTCGGCCCGGGTTATTCTAAATATGATCGCAAGCAAACAGCTCACAGTAGCTTATGCGACTCCGCTTCAACTAGAGAGTTTTGAGAAAACCATTTCTCTCGCGAATTTTTCCGATGCCCATCCGATCTATTCGATGATGGTCGGCCTTAAGAAGATGAGTGAAGTCAGCTCAATCCGAGTGGGTGTATATCGAGATCATAGAGCAAGCCTTCCACAGAATGGACGCGAGGTTTATCTTAAGATCGTCACGGCGCTTTTAAATAAGGCTGGCAATGTCATTGTTGTCGGAAGCAGCCGTCTTCAAGCGACCTCTTACGTGGGTGTGTACCCGCGAGAACTTTCTGGCTTTGCGCTCATTTTACCTCGGGATCTTCATTTAGATAAGAAGTCTAGTGTAGGTCTCGGAACTGGCGACAATTTTTTCCAGATGTATGACAGTCGTGCTACAGCTTTGAAATATCCAGGCATTTCCTTCGACAGTCCGGTTTTTGTAAATCGTGATATTATTTTGCCTAATCGTGGGCCTCTAGATGGAGACACACAGTATACTCCCGTGAGCTTCAATGATCGTGTTGTGCTCGGAGCTGGCCGGGTTAAATTTCCGAGTGACACTCTCTACTCAACTCGAACACAAGGTGCTGATGGTGATCAGCTTTGGGTGCAGGCGCGAGAGTTTGGTGGTTTTGTAAAGGGCATTGATGTTGATGGCGTGAGCGATGCCGGGCTTGAGGCACTGGCGGGTCTTACGACGGGTGCAGGCAGTCCCGATTTAAATCTTGTGAATAAGTGTATCGAGCGTAATAAGCGTCTAGCCGATCTTACGACCACGAAAGACAGCGTCCTACAGGGGGTTCGTGTAGATCCGCAAGTTCTTAGTGGGCAGTTTAAATATAACCTTTTTTTGACGGGTGATAATCGCTTTAATAAGCAGAGAATAGACTATTACACGAACGTCAATGACTATAGTAAGGTCAATGGAAATCCCTACACTTCGGATACTGGAAAAGTTGCTGTGACCGTAAAAGTTCATGTGGGAAACCTCGTTGTGGAAGCACCAATTGGCGATAATGGTGGGTACCTTGAATTTAGCCCTAAAGTAGATATGCAGGTCTATATTAACAAATTAAAAAGTGACTTGCAGAATGCTCAAAAGAAACTTGATGATGCAGGGGCCGCTCAAAAGTCGGCTGAAAATGCTCTTAATGGTCCTCCGAGTCCTGGGTTGTATGCACAATTAAAAGCTGCACAAGATAATCTGGCGGCGGAGAAAGCTAAACCAACTCCAACCCCGACACCTTCGACAAGTCCAACACCTTCTCCGACGGTTTCGCCTTCACCGACAGAAACGGTTTCTCCATCGCCTTCAGCGACGGTGTCGCCGTCGCCGTCGGCAACAATTTCTCCATCACCATCTCCAACTGCAACGGTTTCTCCTTCTCCTACGGCGGACCCTACGGAGTACTACGATCAGACAAAAGTAGATGCTTTGACCGCGACGATTAACTCATTAAAAGCCAAGATCAGTACGCAAGAGACAACTCTTGCGAAGGCGAAAGCTGACGTCGATGCATACACTAAAAATGTTGCTTCTATGCAAAGTGACTTAAATGATGCAAATAGTTTGAAAGACAAGCAGCCGGTAATTCGTATTGATTTGGATCGAGCTCGGCAAAATCCGTCATATCGACAGCTGACTATGAGTTTTACTTACGAGAAAGCTCTTCGTGATAGCGCCGGTAATCTTATGCATGTTTGGATGGAGATTCAGGCCTACGATGTGAGTTATTACAGAGGCTGGTCGATGACTCCTTGGCGTCAGAGCAACATGCAGGGGATAATTGATTTTGCTTGGACTGGAACGAATTTTGGTGTCGTTCAATATTTGATGGATAAAAACTGGAATTCGAGGGGGTTCCAGGGTGAAGGGGGCTCAGACGAAGACTTAGATGCACTTTGCTCGTCGTCTGCCGCGGATTTCAGTACAGCCTTTGATGGGGCGGATTGGAATGTCTCTTTCCTTGATAGTGCACGTCTTTCTTGGGATTTCACAGGATCGCAGAATGAGATTTTCATTCTAAATGACATGAATGCCTCAAAGGTAAAAGGAACTTCGGTTTTCCTGGTGAAATCCATCGCAAAAGAATGCCGAATTCAGGCGACGGCAGATTTTGTAGCAGGATTCTATACTTGCGATAATCTAATCATCGAGAAGAGAACTACTCCTTTAAGAATTATTGGTACGATAATCGCACTCAAAATGACAATTGATCCAAGCGTGTATGAGTATGGTTTACGGTGGAGCTCTATCTTTAGTCCGATGTCAGTCTATGATTTGAGAGAAGCTGGTATCTTAAGGACCTCTTATACAGATGTGCGCTGTCAAGATGTCGACTTCCCGTTGTGGCACCCTTATCCGTCGCAAGTGGATTTAGCTAACTCATATAGCTGTAATGCAATATCTTTGCGCTCGAAGGCGGATCCGTTTACGTGGACCGCAGTAGATCCCGATTGTGGATTTTTGAAGACAAACGCATCGGCGGACCCGATTAAATCGACCGTCTGTAAAAACCGCTTATTGAATTTTAATGTCATTGAAATTTCAAGGGATGCCGGAATATGAAGTTGAACCAAAAAGGTTTTACCATTTTAGAGGTTCTTGTGGCCTTGGCGATGATCGTGACGGTCGGATCCCTTTTTTCATTGGGATTCTTAAACTACCAAGCGATTCACTTGAAAGCTGTGAATTCGAGTATTGTGATGAAGCAGATTAATAATTTGGTCGAGAGTATTCGCCCGAATCTTCAGGCTTATCAGATTAATTTTGATTCAAATACCCAGCTGAGTGCGGATAATTTGCCAATGGCGTGGAATAAAGACTACATCGGCAGGGTAGAGGACTGTCCGGATTGTCCAGGTCGCCTGGGCTATACGATTCAACCGACGACTCAGTCTGGACTTTTTTTGGTGAACGTTATGGTGACTCATAAAGAGTGGAAAGAATCTGAGTATTATCAAACGTACGTGAGTATAAAATGATGAATAATAGAGGCTTTTCATTAGTAGAAACACTCATTGCGATTGGTTTGCTGGGGATCGTGACCGGCGCCACGGCGATGATTATTGCCGAATCAAGTAAGAGTTTGAAAGGCCTTGAAAAGCAAATTTCCGACGCGACCGAGTCTGAAATCGCAGAACGTGTTTTGATGCGTGATTTGAAAGGATCAGAACCTTCTTTTAATAATGTGATTATGATAGATGACGCCGGGAAGAATTTTTTCGATTACGTTTCGGATGCTATAGATAAAACCACGATTACGAATTCTGCTCGAGAATATACAATGGATATCTCAAAAAAGTCGACCTTTACGATGGCGACGATTGATGAGTCTCCTGGTGGAGCTATTTTCTATGAACCGGTGATGGCTTATAGTGTTGGCGAAGAACCGCTGCAATTTGATCAAGCAGCTCAGCTCACTTTTGTTTCTTTAAATAAGGATAATTATCTTGCTTTGCAAAATCCAGCATATTGGAGCACCGGAAGAATTTTAATGCTAGATACTCCAACGGCAGTTCGAAACTTAAAAAACGGGGTTCCTGACTATGCAAGTACGCCGCGCTCACCTTCATTTGTTGGAGTTGTCCAGGGTGGAACTTCGCCGTTAAAATCATTGGTATCCATGTTGCCAGGACTCTTTAATACAACTCATCCGCTCTATCCGGCGAAAGATATTAATTCTGAAGATGTTTTTTTGCGGTCGGTCCCTCCGGCAGGTGGAGGAGCCGCCATTGTCCGTCTTCGTCCTTTAAGGCTGATTCAATATAGGCTGGAGGCCGGTAAGGTCGCCGGTACCAATACGCTTATTCGTAGAATGTGGGATGGGCAGAATAATAATTGGGCCAGTGACCAGACTTTGGCGACTAATATTACGACGGCTGTTTTTTCAAGAAAAGCTACGAATGACCCCATTGTGTATTTCCAGCTCAACAGGCCGGAGAAATAGGAGAGAAGCATCATGAAATACGTCGGTACGTTTCTTATTCTCTTATTTGGTACTAATGTGTGGGCTCAAAGCTCCAATAAGGGAGCTAAGGCTGCAGCTGCTCCGCTTTCGGTGAATACGGGCGCTACCGCCAGTAGCACATTTAATTCTGTTGTTCTTGCTGGACAAGTATCTCGCGGTGGTAATGGGAATGTTACATTTGTAGTAAAAAATAGCTGTTTTGGTACGAATCTTCGTCAAGTTCCAAATCCTCTCTCTCCGATTTCAACAGTCACTTTGGTCGTCGGTATCCGCAATTCTGATGGAACGACAAGTACTTATTGGTTGAAATATCCGGCTGGCGCCGTGACGGCGACGGGAATGGGGCAAGTGATGCCTTTGGATAAGGCGATGGTTTCCGACAGCAGTAAGGTGCGCGGAACGGCGATTGCTAATGTTGTGCGTTTCAAAACTCCGCTTGCAACAACCGCGACCGTGGATGCCAATGGAAATATGAGCTTTGTGCGAAACGGTGAACTTGTAAGTTTAAAGTTTGAGCAAGATTTCATACAGGTGCAGGCTGTTGAGCAGCCGGCTTTTCCAATTTATGGACCCATATCCAATTTGTTATGTTCAGGCTGTACCAGTCAAGCGGGAGCCCAAGGATATCTTAAGAGAGCCTTGCCGTTCAAAGATATGACGGAAGCAAATAAGTTTTTTAACGACAATCCATTAGTTGTTGCTAACGTCAGTGACGATGTAACTTACAATAAGAACTACCAAATTTGGTACAACTGGTTTCAGGAAAAACTACAGGTCGTACGCAGAGGTCCCGGCGATGATCGCGGTCCCTACATGGGGCTACCGGGGGACTTGGCGGCCCACGTGCTTGTGAATGAATCGCGTGATGGTAAGACGATTGAGATCAACGCTGCCTTCCCGGGCCAAGAAGGGTATTGCGGGGGGTATCACTCGCCGTTGATGGTGTTCTTTGATGACAAGCGGCCGAAGTTTACCGGCGAGTCGATGTTCCCACTTCACTTAGGGAAGACGACATGGCCTGAGAAAAATGCGCCTGGATACTTCATAGCGCTTGATAAACTGGGTGACGGTGTCATCACGAAAAAAGATGAACTTTTCGGCAATAGTGATGAATTTAAAAATGGTTTTGAAGCTCTCCGCGTTCTTGATACGAATCACGACGGCGTGATCGATGAGAAGGACAAAGACTTTAAGAAACTGCTTTTGTGGCAGGATAAGAATGGCGATGGCTTTTCACAGCGTGATGAGCTTTCGCCGCTTTATAAGCGCATTAAATCCATTTCTTTGGATTATGACGACAAGACAGTGACGAGCTTCG
Organism: Bdellovibrionales bacterium; assembly: GCA_018266295.1. Lineage (NCBI taxonomy): Bacteria > Pseudomonadati > Bdellovibrionota > Bdellovibrionia > Bdellovibrionales > Bdellovibrionales bacterium. Next base: position 30,305 of record JAFEAQ010000013.1, read on the forward strand.
GGAATCGCGCCGAAGTCAAAGGCCGTGCGAAGTTTATCTTTATTGAAAAAGGTCAGGAAAAAACCGGAGAAGTCCTCGACGTGTGGTTCACTCCGGCCGGTAGCCGCTAATTACTTACAAAGAGCTTTTTTCGCAGGGGTGAAGTTATAAATCATCACTGAGCCCTTCGCGAAGAGTTTGGTTTTTAACTCATCCAAATAAGGTGGAGGCGAGCCCATCACGCGCTGGCCTCTGGTGTCCGTGTCGATCGTTCCAGCCACACCTAGGCAGCCCGCTGTTGGCGAGAACGGGTCCCAGCCATGTAGCAAGACGCCGCGATCCGTGATGTCTCTGTTGCCGGATTCTAGTCCCACAAGTGTAATTCCGTCGTTGATATTGCCTGCACGAGGGGGGCGGTAGGATTTTGTCATAATGGCGCCGTTCGGAGTTTTCTGGGAACCAGCCCCCGCGCCAAAACCACCCGCACCTCGAGAAACCCAAATCGGATTTTTCTCAATAATATTTGCCGGTGTGCCGTCGGGTTTTAAGAACCACATCTTACCCATCAAGCCGCCATCAGAAAAGTCATTGAAGACGATAATGTCTTCGTCGATTTTACTCTTATTTTCGCGATAAGCGTCGAGGGCCTGCTGTATCCCACAGTTGCCGGCCATCCCTGGAGGAGCTGCCATACCCGCTTCCGGGCCGCAAGCAGGTTTGGCATTCCCTGAAGAGACGGAGTTACCTTTTGCGATGGTGTCGTTCATGGCATTTACAACCGCTTTGTTACCGGTTTCTTTTTGATCGCTCGATTTGAACCAGTTAAACGGATTCAGCATACTAAAGAACTTTCCGATGAGATCGAAAATGCCGGTGCCGAATGTTGAAGTGTCACTTTGGAGTGTGCAAGTGTTCGTGCTTGAAGTTAAACAGCTCGGAGAGCTTGCTTGCAAATCAGATTTTTGGACGACAAGACTGTTGCTGGCGGCACGACTGACAAGATCCTCGGTGTCTGAGGCGCTGAGAGTGGAGTTGGAAATTGATTTCACATTGAGAAGTCCACTCGCATTTGTTTTTTCGTAGCTGCCGGCAGTGGATCCCGGGACAAAGTATGTCTGCGAAGAGTCGACGTTATCCCAAGTGATTGTGGTTCCCTTCGAGAGGGCCCCCAGAGGTAAGACAGTTTTTACTGCCGTCAGATCTTCATTAGAGTAAGCCGTTGACACTGCTAAGAAAAATAAGAGCGCTGGAAAAAGTCTCATATTCTTAATTTAGGGGAAATAAATAAGAAATTTAAGACCAGTTTATACTGACCACAGGACTTTTAGCAAGGAAGGGTCTCTGATTGTTCCCGTTTATTCGCAGGAACTATCGTGTAAGTAGCTGAGAGAGGGTCTCAGAGTCATCGAAAGGGCGTCCCGCGAGGTCCTCGAGAGATTTACGAACCAGCAGGTTATCCATCACGTAAGCCTTGGTGCCGAAGAAGAAACCACCAATCGAGGAACGTCCCGGGAGCCAAGAAGTCGGAAAGCAGCCGAGGTTCTCTGAAGCATCGGCGATGAACTGCCCGGCTGTTATGTGGCTAAGATCTCGATAGACAATCTGATTTGCCTTGCCGGTGGTGTTTGTCACAAAGAGGTTTTCGATTTCGCTCATTTGCTCATCGCTGAGTTGTGCGCAGTAAGTGCGACTGCCCTCTAAGGCGCGTTCGGTGTTGATGGTCTCAAGGCGGTCATTCACTTTTTGCACGTAGTGCGCGATGAATTCCGCCGTCGACATTGTTGTCGCTGCATTTGCTTGTAACCCAAAAATTAAGAAAAACCCCACTAAGAACGTCTTCATGACCTCTCCCCAGTAGCCAGAATAACTACAAAGTTCGCGCCAGAGGTCATAGCGAATATAGACGAGCTTAGAAAAAGCTCGTGAGAAAAATTACAAAAAGGTGTCGAAAATTAGAACAACGGGCTCATTTTATAAACGCCCGAACCCCACTCTTGATTGCCCACGGCTGAGTTCATGATGGTGTAGAACACGATCTCATTACGCTCGTTGATACGAACATTTCCGCCAAAACCCGGGAAGGTCGGGTTTGCAAGAATGCGCCCCATGCCCATGTCTGTTGGGATTTGATCGCCTTCACCAATCACGCGGCGAATCTCGTGGCCATCGGCTAAATAGATTCCACGGAGGCCTTTTGAGTTTTTCGCGCGAAAGATGGCAATGCCTTGGCTATTGACTTGAGGAGCAAATAGTTCGATCTCTGAAACGCCATCCTGACCTTCAGTTGCGTAGCGAGTTTGAACTCCCTGATCGTCAATCACCAAAGTTTTCGAGCCGTCTTTAAGAATTCCGACAAAAGCGACAAGGCCATTTTCTGAAAGAGAAACCGAGTTGGCAAATCCTGCAAAAGGAGATTGTGGATCACTTTTTTGATCGCGAGCCACTATGCGATGAGTGCCGTCCGCATTGAGTAAAAGAATTTGATCCGGGAAAGTATTGTCCCAATCCATTTTGCCACCGAGGCGAATTTTGCTGGCCATCTGCTGGCGGTTATTGACCATCGGGCCAAAAAGGTAAGAGGCCTTGAAGCCCAAAGTATCATCGCCTTCAGAGAATATCATATTCAGAGATTTGTCGAAGCTATAAAAACTGTGATCCTGCCCCATGTGGGTGCCTCGGAAAAAGATTTCGCCACTTTTAAGAACTTGCAAATAACTATGAGCAATCAAATCTGTACCCTGGTTCGGAAGGACATTGGCGACCGAATCCGATTTCATATCGTAGACAAAGATCCCGTCGCTGGAAGCTTCTTCAAAAACCGATACGGCAATCAGACCGCTGTCGTTCATCGCAGGTTCCGTCATGACTTTACCTTCAGGCGCACGAAATACAACTTTACCATTGATCCACAAAGCCTGGGTGTTTTCACCCTCGACCGCCATCAGCTTAAAGCTGACATCGCCATTGTTATTAATGTTCGGAGAAGTGCTATTGAGAAAAGACATTGGCGGCAAGTTGTAGGAATCAGGACCATTTGCCCGCGCCATGAGTTCCGGGGCTTTGTAGTCAGGAATCACCGCAAAGGATGTGGATGAAATCGCGAAAGAGATTGCAAAAGAGGAAAATCCGAGCAGAAGAGATTTTGTCATTCGTTGGTTCCTTTGTATGTAATGCTACAATGGCGCACTGATTTTTAAATTTCAACATCTCTTGCTTTTATTCTCAATGTGTTTTCGTTTTCGATGAGCTTTTCTTCACTTTACTCTGATCCTTACGGGACCTTAGGATTTTTAGACAGTCCAGAGGGGGTCGTCATGGCAGACAGAAAGTGCTATTTGGTAGGAAGTGGCATCGCATCCCTGGCGAGTGCGGCCTATTTAATTCGCGAAGGAAATCTCTCCGGTGAGAATATTATCATCATCGAAGAGGGTACGATGACAGGTGGTAGTCTCGATGCCAGCGGCGATGCCGAGAAGGGCTATGTCATGCGGGGCGGCCGCATGCTGAATTTTTCTTATCTCTGCACCTATGATCTTCTATCATTTATTCCCTCGCTGAATGATCAGACCAAAACGGTCATGGATGAGATTCACGACTTTAACCAGAAGATTAAAACGAACTCTCACTGCCGGCTTGTCCATCACGGGGAAAAAATTGATTCAACCGCCATGGGTTTTAGCTACAAAGACCGCTTCGATATTCTTGAAGTCATGATGAAATCCGAAGAGAGTCTTGGTGGTCGCAGTATTGAGGACTGCTTTCAGGGGGCCTTCTTTGAAACCAACTTCTGGTACATGTGGGCGACGATGTTTGCCTTTCAGCCGTGGCACAGTGTTGTTGAGTTTAAGCGCTACCTCCATCGGTTCATTCATGAATTTCCACGTATCAACACGCTCGAAGGTGTCGATCGCACTCCTTACAATCAGTACGACTCGATCGTCTTGCCTTTGCTCAAGTGGCTGAAGCGCGAAGGTGTGCACTTTATGATGGAAACCGAAGTGACCGATCTTGAGTTTACGGATCTCGGTACGAAAAAGGCCGTTTCAAAAATTTTCTATCGACGGAACGAAGATCAAAACCATATTCCGATAGAGTCCGAGGACTTGGTTTTTGTCACGAATGGCTCGATGACCGCGTCCTCGAGTCTTGGTTCGATGAAAACGGTTCCACTCATGAAGTCCAAGCGAGAAGGCGGGGATTGGGCGCTCTGGGAAAGATTGGCTTTTAACCGGCCCGAGTTCGGGCGACCCTCGGTTTTTTCAGGCCGGGTGGATGAATCTAAATGGGTTTCGTTCACTGTCACTTCAAAGGGACATCAGTTTTTTGATTTGATGGAGAAATTCACGGGGAATGAAGCGGGAACAGGGGGACTTGTCACCTTTACGGACTCAAACTGGCTTATGTCGATCGTTCTTGCTCATCAACCTCACTTTTTAAATCAGCCAAAGGATGTGACCGTTTTCTGGGGTTATGGCCTTTTTGTTGATCAGCCAGGCAATTTTGTGAAGAAGAAAATGTCGGAGTGTAACGGTGAAGAAATTCTCACGGAGCTTTGCTCGCATTTGAATTTCATAGAAGAAATGCCTGAGATTATTGCCCAGGCCAACTGCATTCCCTGTATGATGCCGTTTATCACAAGTCAGTTTTTAACTCGTGATAAGGGCGATCGCCCGGAAGTCGTGCCGCCGGGTTATGTGAATCTCGCCTTTATCGGCCAGTACTGCGAGATTCCTGAAGACGTGGTGTTTACCGTGGAGTATTCCGTGCGGTCAGCGCAGACGGCGGTCTTTAGTCTTCTGCAGCTTGAATGCGAGCCGGTGCCGGTCTACGACGGAGCTCGGGATTTTCATGTGTTGTTTGAATCAATGAAGACAATGTTTAAAGAAACCGAAGAGCGAACCCGAGAAGAGCGGCCGCCACTTTGAGGGCTATTTCTTTTTCGGTGCTGGAGGAGCTTTTTTGCCAGCCCCAACGCGAAGACCATCTTCGTCGATGCTGACAAGGCGCTGCTTGTACAGCCCACCGAGAGCGATCTTGTACTTCTTTTTGCTGACGCCAAAAAGGTCATAGATTTTTTCAGGCGGCGTTTTTTCTGTGAGAGCCAAGAAGCCGTTATTTTTTTCTAGGAGTTCGAGAATTTTTGGTCCGACGTCCTCAGCTCCTTGGTGTCCGGTTTTTTGTAAACCGAGATCAATCTTACCGTCTTCTGCGCGGATGTGACGAATGAAGCCACGGATTTTTTGACCGATCTTCAAAGGCTGAAAAACCTCATTGTGATAGAGCATGCCCTGATGTGTGCCATTGATGATCGCCTTAAAACCCAGATCCGTACGGTTATAGATCATCAAATCAACACTTTGACCCGCTTCAAAATCCGCGGGCTCTTTCGATAAATAGCGCTCGACACGCATCGAAGAGGAAATGCGGTCGGTGTTATCAAGATAAAGGTAAACAACCACTTGATCGCCCGGGTGAATGTTGTGTGTTTGCTCTGAAAACGGCAAAAAGAGATCTTTATCAAGTCCCCACGCAAGGAACGCGCCTACTTTCGTGGCAGCCACCACCGTCAGGTAAGCAAATTCACCCACCTGAGCTTGAGGAGTTTCGGTTGTCGCCATCAAGCGGTCTTCGGAATCAAAGCAAACAAAAACTTCGAGCACGTCACCCACTTGAGCGTTCTCGGGAACGAACTTTTTCGGCAAAAGAATTTCGCCGTCTTCGCCGCCGTCCAAAAAGACGCCGAAATCAACGAGTTTAGTAACTGTAAGTTTATTGAATCTTCCGATATCGACTAGCATGGCGAAGGACCTTAACAGGGCCCCTCGGTAGGGTCAATAGAGGCAAACCTATTTCTTTCGGGCGATCACCGTAAAGACATGCCAGTGTAATATTTCATGGCTTTTGAATTCCACTACGTCAGCAGATCATTCAATTCTAGGGTGTTGCCGGGTGCTTTGCGCGAAGTTCACGCAAAGCCGTCATAAACGGATCCATTCCAGGAAACGGCGAGATCTTTCCAAGCTTCCGGCCTTGTTTGAAAAAGAAAAAGGCCGGAATGCCGTGCAAGCCAAAGCGAGTTCCTAGGTCCATGTCTTCGTAAACGTTGACGTGGAACCAGCGCAGTCCCAGCTGTTTCACGATGTCTGCATCCTGAAACAGCATTTTTTTCGCGACTTCACAATTGGGACAGTCGTGCCCCCAGAAAAATACACAGACGAGTTCTTCGGCATGTTTTTCCAGTGCCTGATCAAAATTATCCGGACGAAGTTGTTCGCACTCCAGTGCCGCGAAAAACGGGTGAGACATCTAAGCCTTCAAAGGCAAATCGCCCAAGTAGTCTTTTTTGCCGATATCAACGCCATTGTGACGAAGAATTGAGTAGGCAGTCGTCACGTGGAAATAGAAATTAGGCAGCGCATGTTGTTGGGCATATTCAGCACCTAGAAGATACTTTCCTTCCCAGCGAGGCTGGGTGATTTTTCTTTCCTCTGCGCCGTTGAAATCAGCTGCTTTAAAAGTGTTGAGATATTGAATCACGCTTTCGATTCTTGCTTTTAGTTCCGGCAGGGTTTTCTCGTTGTCTTCGTGTTTCGGTGCTTCTTTGCCTGTCAGGCGCGAAACAGAGAGTTTTGCGGTGTCGGTGGCGATCTGAATTTGGCGGATAAGGTTGAATTGATCCGGTGCTAGGCGGGAATTTAACAAAACGTCCACATCAAATTTCTTCGTTTCGGCAAGTTGGACACCTTTGTCGAGAAGGCGGTTAAGATTTTGAAGCATTTTCGCGTATTGTGGGGCTGTCAATTCGTAGAGCATAGGACCTCCGGTTGATTTAAGGCCTAAAATAGGATGCATTATTGACCCAGGCAAGGTTTATGCGCATGATGAATGCCTGAATCATTCAGAGAGGATGTCTATGAAATCAATCACAGAATTTGCAGTTTTCACATTGAATAAAGGTCTTGCCGCGAAAGCAGCATTGGCGAACCAAGGAAAGAGTCCTGAAGAAATCCAAACGAGTCTCGGTGAAACCTTCAAATTCGAAGGCGATAAGTTAAAGTATTTCATTAATGCGCTCGACGTAGCTGGCCAAAACCAGCAGGATTTGAAGCGTGTTTTTGTTATTTCTCTCGGTGAAGGGGAGTCTGCTCCGGCGAAAGCTGTTCAAGTTGAAGAGCACCACTATGTTCCTGAATTTTTAAACACAGCTAAGCCAGTGGCAGCTGCAACGGATGCTAAAGGCGGCCGTGGCGGAGGCAAAGGTGGACGCGGTGGTGGCCGTGGTGAGAAAAAAGGTGGATCTCCATGGGGTATGACTCCAGAAGAGAAAGCGGCGAAGGGAAAAGGCGCTCCCAAGGCCTAGTTTTAAATAAGAGGATTGTTCGAAAAAGCCGAGGAGAAGTCCTCGGCTTTTTTGTTATCTACTCACATTGGTGCTGTGATGCAGACAGAGTTAATCATGAAAAAGTACTCACAATTTACAAGAGATGTTTGAGTCGAACGCCGGACTTTGATACGGTAAAACAACACCATTGGTGTTGCGACTGCCGTCAATTTAGAATTTCGAATGTGGGTTCATTGGATCGAAAGTACGACGTCTTACTGACGAATATTGCAGCTAATATCAAGCGTCTGCGCAAAGATAAAGGTCTCTCTCAGAGAGAGATGGAGGCCTTCGGCTTTGATCTGCGCAACTACCAAAGACTAGAGTCCGGCAGTCACTCTCCAAGTCTCTATACACTCTATAAACTGGGCGAGGCCTTCTGCGTGGATCTCCACGAGTTCTTCAAATAATTGTTCGAAACAGCTTAAGTTCAAAAAGTCCGAGCCGATAATTTAGCATCTTACATACGGTATAACTTCACCACCATATCGAATGATGCATTGGGGACTCAGCAATGATGTTCAACATGTTGTCCTTGAGCACTGTCTTGGTTTGGAGGTAGGGTCCGTCGCAAGACGGGCCCTTTTTTATACTTCCGCTGGCGGCGTTGTCGGAGGAGTCGGTTTCCAAAGAGCATTAATGGAAATCTCTGTAGGGACCAACTTTTTGAAAAGATTTTTTAGATCTGCTTCTGAGAGAGTTTCTTTCTCTAGCAGCTGCTGCGCGCCTTCTTCAAGCACCGCCCGGTTTTGTTGCAAAATCTTTTCTGTAATTTTCTTTGCGACTTCAATGACATTTTTAATTTCAAGATCGATCAAATGGGCGGTGTCTTCACTGTAATGACGGATCTCATGGCCCTGTAGAGGACTTTCGAGAAACGGACTCAGTTGCTGCTCATAGACCACCATGCCTACGGTGGGACTCATCCCATACTTCGTCACCAGAGCTTCAGCGATATTTGTGACCTTTACGAGATCATCGGCGGCCCCAGTTGAGAACTCGTTGAACACCAAAAGCTCGGCACCTCGGCCACCGAGCAGAACGGCCATTTTATGAATCAATTCGTCACGCGTGACGATGTAGCGGTCTTCAGTGGGGCGCTGGATGGTATAGCCAAGGGCTCCGATTCCGCGCGGGATGATTGAGACTTTTTGCGGACGATCGCAGCCAGGCAGAGCCCCTGCGACAATGGCGTGGCCCATTTCGTGGTACGCCACGGTTTTTCTTTCTTTGGGGTTTAGAATGCGGCTTTTCTTTTCAAGCCCCGCAACGATTCTTTCAATCGCTAAAATGAAATCATTTTTGTCGACAATGGCCGAATTTCTCCGAGTCGCAACGAGTGCCGCCTCATTCACAAGATTAGCAAGGTCCGCACCGGTGAAACCCGATGTCAGGGCGGCGATATGGTCCACTTCCAGGTTGGGCTCATATTTAATGTTTTTAAGGTGAACCCGCAAAATGGCTTCGCGGCCTTTTTTATCGGGGCGATCGACAAGCACTTGTTTGTCAAAACGTCCTGAGCGCAGCAGTGCGGGATCTAAAATCTCGGGCCGATTGGTGGCAGCGAGCAGGATAATGCCTGATTGCGTGTCAAAGCCATCAAGTTCTGCGAGCAGTTGATTGAGAGTCTGCTCTTTTTCGTCATGGCCTCCGCCCATAATTTGCGTTGCACGAACCTTGCCGAGAGCATCCAGTTCGTCAATAAAGATAATGCACGGGGCTTTCTCGCGGGCTTTTTCAAACAGATCACGCACTCGGGCTGCGCCGACGCCGACAAAGAGCTCCACGAATTCTGAGCCGCTAATAGAGAAAAAGGGGACCCGCGCCTCACCAGCGACCGCTTTGGCTAACAGGGTTTTACCGGTTCCCGGTGGGCCGACAAGCAGAATCCCTTTCGGCATGCGCGCGCCCAAGCGACTGTAGTGATCTGGATTTTTTAAAAACTCCACCACTTCTCGAAGTTCATCTTTGGCTTCATCAACGCCGGCCACATCGGCGAAAGTGGTTTTCACATCGGTTTCGACATAGAGTTTTGCCCGGCTTTTCCCAACAGCCATCAGTCCGCCGCCAATACCCCCGCGTGCGGCCATCATTCGGCCTATGAAAATCCAGGCGCCAATAAATATCAAGGCGGGAATTGTCCAAGAAAGCAGATCGCGCAAAAATCCGCTTTCAACGACGCGCAGATAGGTGACTCCACTGTCGTCGAGTTCCTTAGCGAGATCTTCATTCACGCGAGCTGTGTAGAACTCCGTCTTTTTATCGGGGCGGGGGTTTTTAAATTGTCCTCGGATGTATTGTTCGCTGATATTGAGATTATCAACTTCTTTGGTTTTCAGCAAAGTTTGAAATTCGCTGTACGGAATTTCCACCATTTGTCGGGATTGCAACCAGACAGTTTGCAGCCAAAACGTCATGACGATCGCAAAAGACAATAAGAGCCAAGCGTAGTTCTTTTTCGGCGGCACTGGAGACCTCCTAAAGATTGGCGAGTACGGATATTTAAACATCAAATGCTAGGTCGGGCGAGTGACGATTTATTCTTGAACTGAGGGCAAAACATCAATGAGTCAGTGGCACGATAAGGAAATTTAAAAAATCGAAAGGAGTTTTTCTATGCAATTTGCAAAATTATTTTTACTGTCTTTAGTTGCGGTTTCATTTCTTGGCCTTGGTGGCGCGCAAGCTCGTCCCGCAGAGGAAAAAACCATAGTTCTTGTTCACGGGGCTTTCGCGGATGGCTCTTCTTGGCAGAAGGTCATTCCACTTTTAAAAGCCAAAGGCTACAAAGTCATCGCTGTGCAAAATCCGTTGAGTTCCCTCGACGATGACGTGAAAGTGACTAAAAGAATCGTTAATAATCAGCAGGGTCCTGTGATTCTGGTGGGGCACTCTTGGGGTGGAATGGTTATTTCCGAGTTAGGGAGTAATCCAAAAGTGGCGGCACTCGTTTATGTCGCGGCCTTTGCTCCGGCGGAAGGAGATTCAGTGGCCAGTCTTTTGGCGTCGGCAAAGGTTCCTGCTCCGGGGCTTACAGAAGTTGTTGCCGATAATGAGGGCTATCTTTCAATGAGTGAAAAAGGAGTTCGTGAACACTTCGCGCCAGATTTAACTCCAGCAGAACAAGATATCGTCTACGCCGTTCAAGGACCGATTTTTGGCAATGCCTTTGGCACTAAAACATCTGTTGCAACCTGGAGAAGCGTTCCTTCGTGGTATATCATTGCCGATCAGGATCATATGATTCCACCGGATGTGCAGAATACCATGAGTCAGAGAGTGGGCTCTAAAGTCACGCATGTGGCTTCTTCCCATGTGCCGATGCTGTCAAAACCAGATGAAGTTGCAAAAGTAATTCTGGAAGCAGCTGATCAGTCCGGAAATTAGAGGCGAAAATCAGCGAAGATAAAGAGGCAGTGGATATATCCGTAGGATATATCCACTGAAGGCGGGATGGTTAGAGAGCGACCGGGAAGGAAACGCTCAGGATGTATGATTTGTCGTTGCCTTTAACGCTGTCAAAGGTGCCGGTGATAGGTCCGGCTTTTTCAACGGTGACAGAATCATATTTTGAATCTTGATATTCTAAATTTAAGCTCACAGCGGCGATGTAGATCCCGGCTCCGACACGGTAGCCTTTTGGGTTATTGAATTTAACATCGACTCCATTAATTGCTTCGGGATTTAAAGAGCCTGTTAACAGATAAGTTCCCCATACACGAATCCCCGCAAGCGGAGTTTGTACTCCCAAAGTCACACCGAGGTTTGACATGTCGGCAGTTGCCGAGCCGTTCAGGGCAGAAGATTCATAGTTGGGTCGCGCGTAACGTCCGTCAGCGGCGATAAAAAGAGAATCATATACATGAAAACCTAAGCGGAGGCCCAAGCCAAGGCCGTTGATTTTTTCAGTTGAGTCAGAAAACGGACTTGGATAAGTCACTTTCATTTCGCCGGACTGGTAAGTCAGTGCCGGCTCAACAAATAATCCACCGGGACTGGGTTCTTCGGCATTTGCGAAATGACTGAAGCAAGAAAGTGCGAAAGTGCAGATGATTAGTTTACTTGTGAAATTCATGGAAGTTCCTTTCGTTGTGTCCCTCATGTAATAAGTGTTATTGCAAGCTCGGTACCAACTTGAAATGTTGATATATTTTAGATGAGCGTGGCGTCTAACAATGAATGAGGAAAAATGCCTCATGGGCATGGGGAATTTTAGTTTTTCATGTTGAGTAAACACCAAGATTCTCTTATAAATAATCTATGCCAACAAATTTTCACGTCCCTTACGAACTCAGAATGCGTTATCTGACTCGCAAAAATGAAGAGCTTGAAATTTGCCGCGCGCAACTTGCGCAGCACGAGCTGGATGCTGTTAAAACATTGGCCCATCAAATGCGTGGAAATGCCGTGAGTTTTAATTTTCCTTTGTTGGAACAGCTCGGAATTCTTTTAGAAAAATGCATTGAGTGTGAAGATATTGAGGGAGCAAAAGTTCTTGTCGATGATGTTCAACTGGCGATTAATGGTTTTATTCAGCGTCTTGAAAAATCCGAATTACAGATGAAATAAAAAAACCCGAGGGCGATGACGCCCCCGGGCACTTGCTTTGCGTTCAGGCATTCTCTTTAGTGGCGGATCTCGTCTTCTTTTGCCAGGTCGTCGCGTTTTTCTGACAAGTATCGGTCCATCACTTTGGAAACTCTTTGTTGGGCATCGTCTTTGGCATAACCATAGCGTTTTTGCAAAACACCAGCAATCGCAGTGGCATCGCCTTTAGTTTGCTCCCACTCGTCGTCAGTGATATTGCCCCACATTTTGCGCAAATCACCTTTAATCTCTTTCCATTTACCTTGGATGATATTTTTATCCATAAAATCCTCCTTTTGGATCATTATTCGTACTTAACGAAAATCACAGCTTTTGATGCTTTGTTTTCAATTTTATTGATGGCCGTTGCGTGATCGCTTGGAGCCGCCCCCGTGCCTTGGAATGTGTTTTTTGTTTTGTAGTCTTCAGTTTTAAAGAGCTCAGCTATCGCACCTGGGCGTTTCGCCATGTTGTGACCGTTCACTGATTCAGTTGTGCTCAGATCTTTTTTCATGAAATCTTTGATGGCATCAGCACGTCCCTGAGCAAGATCAACTTCTTGAGAAGTTGCTTTTTGTCCTTCTGTTGGGTACTCACGGTCGGCCCAAGCTAGAACTTCGTACTCGGCAATTTTCCCGTTGTGGGGAGCTTGAGAAGCGAGATTGCGAAGTTTCTCTTTATCAGCTTCATCAAGAGTTTTACCGCCTTTAGCGAAGTCGACAACGACATAGTGTCCGCCACCGGCCTCCGCAGTTGCTTGCGAAGTTTTTGGCAGAGTCGCTTCGGTCGAAGCTTGCTTAGGTTCACTTGAGCAGCCAACAACTAAAAGAACAGCACTCGCAAGTGTTAGAAAAGCGGTTTGTTTTTTGAAATTCATAGATGTCTCCTTCTTTCTTTCTTGAGATGAGCCGAGCATCGATGATGGGAGAATTGCCCGGACGATTTTTGTTTTTGCAATTCGTTTGCCAGCCACAATTAAGCTTCAAATCAAATTAAAAAGCTATCCATCTGATATCCTTTTTTCGTCGAGACAAAATGTCGCGGTTGACGTGGGACATTTTTCCTCGCTATTTAAAAGGAGGACGAAAGGGAGGTATGTGATGAATTCGTCACAACGTTTGCTTTTAATTGAAGATGATTTGGACCTTGCAGAATTATCTATTGCGTTCTTTAAGCAGAAATCGATTGAGGTCACTCATTTTACGGATCCTCTTCAGGCGATGCAAAGTCTTTTAAAAGATGACAAACAATACGGCGCTGTCGTTACAGATTTAGATCTGCCGGGAATTTCTGGAGTAGATCTTATTAAACGTCTGCGCGCTGAAGGCTCAACGATCCCGGTTATTCTTATTACTGTCTCTAATGATGTCGAAACTGCCATTGGGGCTATCGACGCCGGCGCTTATGACTTTGTGGTGAAACCTCTGCATTTTCCACAACTCCTTATCTCAGTTCAGCGCGCTTTGAAGTTTCATTCTCTGCATGAAGAAAATGCCAGCCTTCGGGATATTTTGGATGTCAGTAAAGGTATTCATGCCGAGGGCATTATTGGTAAAAGTGAAAAGATCCGCAAAGTCATCGAACTTGCCAAGCGTATTTCAAAAAGTACCGCCACGGTGTGCATTAATGGCGAGAGCGGCACTGGTAAAGAGGTGTTCGCCCGCGCGATTCATCAATGGAGTCCTCGGGCGAAAAAGCAATTTGTTGCAATTAATTGCTCGGCGATTCCTGAAAATCTTTTGGAATCGGAACTTTTTGGTCATGCAAAAGGATCATTCACTGGAGCTATTGATAAGAAAATCGGTCTTTTTGAAGAAGCCGACGGTGGAACCTTGTTCTTAGATGAGATCGGTGATTTAAGTCTACCGCTGCAAGCAAAACTCCTTCGCGTTCTTCAAGAGAAGGAGATCAAACGAGTCGGTGAGAACCAAGTACGAAGCGTCGACGTTCGAGTCATAGCGGCGACTCACAAAGATCTTCGTCAGGAGGTCCAGGCACAGCGTTTTCGTGAGGATTTGTTTTTTAGACTCAATGTCATACCCTTGCAGATTCCGCCATTGCGCGATCGTAAAGAAGATGTTTTACCTCTGGCGGAATATTTCTTAAAAAAATACAGCAAGCTGAATCACGCAAATATCACTGGATTTAAAAAGGGGGCCAAAGAATATCTGCTCACTCAAGCGTGGCGGGGTAACGTGCGTGAGCTCGAAAATGCGATTGAACGAGCTGTTGTTCTCACAACGGGACCTGAAGTCGAACTGAGTGCGTTTTTATTATTTGAAGAGAAGAGTTCATTCGATCCCCAAGCCGTGCTTGATGATGGCGGCAATAGTTTCGTCTTTCATTTTGGCGATGAGTTGGAGTCTCTCTCGGTTTTAGAAAAGAAATATATTCACTTCGTGTTTGAACGCAGCGACCGGATGAAAGAAAAAACGGCCAAGGTTCTGGGGATTGATCGCAAAACCTTGGCGAGAAAGCTCCAAGAAATGGAGATACACTAACGTCCTCTGTACAGAGATTCGCAAGTCGTGCCGCAGCGGTGCCACTGGATCTCGACGTCGGTTGAATGAGAGCAATAATTGGCGCTACGTGGAGTGTATCCGGGTGGGCATGTTTTTCCTGGGGTCACGCAGTCTTCGAAGTTCCCTAAGTACGGAGAGTCGCAGCTGCGGATCATGGCGTGGATTGTTCCGTCGTCACTCGAAGTTTGTGCGAAGGCTATTGATTGGCACAAAATAGATAGAACCAGGATGGTGAGCGTTTTCATTTTTCCTCCTCAGGATTGATTTTGAAAAATGCTACCGAATATTTGTCGCAACTATTAGAAGAGGCGAAAAATATTTATTCACACACGGCCGTCCGTGGTTATCATTGCAGACTCATTACGCAACGGAATCCGACATTATTCATGCCTAAATTCCATGATGCCGGTGCCTGTATTTCATTTGCGGTGATATCGCCGATATTGGCGGTGAAGATTCCAGTCGCGCCGTTAGAATGTATGCAGTTGGCGCCGCCTCGAATGACTTTTCCAGAACTCCCGCCAAACAAGCTGCCCATTAAATTGTTCTGTTTCGGAACGCTCGTCATTCCTGTGAAATCAAATAACGCAGGAGATCCCGGCTTTACGTCCCAGTTGTTGTTAAAATAATCGCGGGCATAGGGCTGTGACAAATCCGGGTTGTAAGAGCCACCGTAAATTGTGTCGCTAACCCATTCCCACGCGTTGCCACCGAAATCCCAAATGATGTGACCGCTTGCGAGTTGAAAGGTGCGGCGTTCGCTATTGTCAGTTTTGCCAGTACCGTCATAGGGATTCGTCATATCATTCACGGCGATGGGTTCGCTCCACCCGGAGTAATAGCCTGTATAGAGTTTTCCGTTGAGTTTTGTGCCGCCAGACCAGTTTGCGTCTTGATTATAAATTTCGAGTGCGGCTGCGTTCCACTCTGCATTGGTCGGTAAACGGTAGCGGCTGCCGAGATCGGCGCAGGCTGCGGAGGCGGTGGCTTTGTTGGCGATCCAAGGCTTGTTCGCGGCCATTGAAACGGCGGCGCCATTGACATTTTTCATTTCAAATTTAGCAATACAGAACGCCGCTGTGGCGGTTGTCGCGTTTGCTTCGACGCGCTCGAAATTCGCCGGGCACGAAGTCACCGGAGTTGGTGTTGGAGTCGGAGTCACTGACGGAGTTGGTGTTGGAGTCGGAGTCACTGACGGAGTTGGTGTTGGAGTCGGAGTCACTGACGGAGTTGGTGTTGGAGTCGGAGTCACTGACGGAGTTGGTGTTGGAGTCGGAGTCAC